>JAJTGG010000015.1:0-30781 GCA_021299355.1 Lysobacteraceae bacterium | reverse complement strand
AACCGCATCCTCATGGGGTCCATGCATACCGGCCTGGAAGACAAGCGTGCCGACTATCCCAAACTGGCAGCCTACTTCAGGGAGCGTGCCGAAGGCGGAGCCGGACTGATGGTCACCGGCGGCATCGCCCCCAACATCCGCGGTTGGCTCAAACCCTTCGGCGGCAAACTGAGCTGGCGGCTTGAAGTGGCCCCGCACCGACAGGTCACCGATGCAGTGCACGGCGCAGGAGGGCGGATTGCCATGCAGATTCTGCATGCCGGGCGCTACGGCTACCACCCGCTCTCCGTATCATCAATGGCCAAAAAGGCGCCCATCAACCCGTTCACACCCCAAGCCCTCAGCGCACGTGGCATCGAAAGAACCATCCGCGATTACGTGCGCAGCGCCGAACTGGCGCGTGAGGCCGGTTATGACGGCGTCGAAGTCATGGGCTCTGAGGGGTACCTGATCAACCAGTTCGTCTCGCCGCAGGTGAACAGCCGCGCTGATGACTGGGGCGGTGATGCCGCAAAGCGCCGGCGTTTCGCGGTCGAAATCGTTTCCCGGATGCGGAAGGCCGTCGGACCGGATTTCATCATCATTTACCGCCTCTCCATGCTGGAGCTGGTACCCGAAGGTCTGGCCTGGCCAGAAATCGTGGAACAGGCCAAAGCCATCGAGGCAGCCGGTGCAACCATCATCAACACCGGCATTGGCTGGCATGAAGCCCGGGTACCGACCATCGCCACGTCGGTGCCGCGCGCGGCCTTTGCCGGAGTGACCGGAAAGCTGAAGCCTCACGTTAAACTGCCCCTAATCGCCACCAACCGCATCAATATGCCCGATGTCGCCGAGCAGATTCTCGCCAACGGCCAGGCTGACATGATTTCGATGGCGCGCCCGCTGTTGGCAGACGCCCAGTGGCCGAACAAGGCCAAAGCCGGCAAGACGCACCTGATCAACACCTGCATTGCCTGCAATCAGGCCTGCTTGGACCACGTGTTCGAAAACAAAAAAGCCTCCTGCCTGGTCAATCCACGTGCCTGCCGCGAAACTGAACTCAACTACGCGCCGACCACAGTGAAGAAGCGCATCGCGGTCGTGGGTTCTGGACCAGCAGGACTGAGTTTCGCCACCGTCGCCGCCGGACGCGGCCATGACGTCACCCTGTTTGATGCAGCATCGGAAATCGGCGGGCAGTTCAATTACGCCAAGCGCATTCCCGGCAAAGAGGAGTTCCACGAGACCCTGCGCTATTACGGCAATCTGCTGGCAGAAACCGGCGTTAGCGTGAAACTCGGGCACACCGTGGATGCGACCCAGCTGCAGCAGGCCAGATTCGACGAGATCGTCATTGCCACCGGTATTACTCCGCGTGGCCTGCGCCTGCCGGGCAGCGATCACCCGAAGGTGCTCGGCTACCTTGACGTGCTGCGCGATGACGCGCCGATCGGCAAATCGGTCGCCATCATCGGTGCCGGTGGCATCGGCTTCGATGTGGCCGAGTTTCTTCTGCATATGCAATCGGCAGGCCTTGATCCGCGTCGCTGGATGCAGGAATGGGGCGTCGATCCCACCTTCGAAACCAAAGGCGGTCTGTGCAAGCCAGAGCCGCATACCCCGGCACGGCAGATCTGGCTGCTGCAGCGCAGCGCGGGAAAACCAGGGGCACGATTGGGCAAAACCACCGGGTGGATCCACCGCGCGGCGCTCAAGATGGGTGGCGTACAGGCTTGGAGCGGCATTGAATACGTGGCTGTCGATGATGCCGGCCTGCATATCAAAAAAGATGGCGAGGCCATGGTGTTGCCGGTCGATCATGTCATCGTGTGCGCGGGCCAGGAACCCCAGCGGACGCTCCATGACGCATTGCAAGGCCTTGGTCTGAGCTCGCACCTCATCGGTGGTGCCGAGCAGGCGGGAGAACTGGATGCCAAGCGCGCGATTACGCAAGGCGCTGAGCTGGCGGCACGCCTCTGAACGGAATCACTTCCTCCAGTATCGCTCCATCTCCAAGTAGGTGAACGACGCCGACCAGGTGATCAGTACAAAGCCGGTCAATGACATGGTGCCGGCAATGAAGCGGATGGGCCCGACCGGGACCAGATCGCCAAATCCGAGCGTATTGAAGGTCACCGCTGAAAGATAGACCGCATCCAGCAGATGCAAGGGATCAGCACCTTTGATGAATCCGGTCTCGGGGTAATGCAGTGTCAGCCAGAGTGTGATGCCGAAAATCCAGATTTCGGTCACATGCAATGCCAGAACAGAGAAAATCGAATACAGCACCTTCCGCCGCGAATGCAGTTCACGGCGCTTGGCCAGCCAGTTCGAAATCAGCGCCAGCCCCTCATAGTGCACCAGAACGGCAAGACTGACCGCCAGAGTGGTCGCACAGACCACCACGGTATTGGCTTGCCAGTCCTCGTAAAGGGTAATCATGGGGTTCCGTCCGGAGCGCTGTAGGCAGGATCTTGCGGAACCCTCAACAGTCCTTCCATCAGTACGCGCGCACTACGGCTCATGATGGCTTTGCGCACCGTCCATCGACCATTGTCCTGAACGACCTCAGCACCCACGCGCAAGGTGCCGCTGGGGTGTCCAAAGCGAACAGACGGATGCACGTCGCCGCCGGCCGCCCGGTTCACCACGGTACCGGGAATGGCCGCAGCCGTGGCTATGGCCACGGCACAGGTGCCCATCATCGCATGATGCAGTTTCCCCATCGAGAGAGCGCGGACCTGCAGATCGATGTCGATGGCACGGATGTGCTTGCCGCTGCTGCTAGTGTAGTCCGCCGACGGAGCGACGAAAGCCACCTTTGGCGTGTGCTGACGCGAAACCGCATCCGCCACGTTTTGAATCAAACCCATACGCACAGCACCAGTGGCGCGGATGCTTTCGAACATGACCAATGCTTTGGCGTCGCTATTGATGGCATCCTGCAGTTCGGAGCCGGTATAACCGATATCGGCGGCATTGACGAACACGGTCGGGATGCCGGCATTGATCAAAGTCGCTTCAAGAACGCCGATGCCGGGGACATCCAGCGGATCGGTCAAATTGCCGGTCGGAAACATGGAGCCACCGCTCTGGTCTTCACCCTCATCGGCTGGGTCGATGAACTCGAGCACGATTTCAGAGGCTGGGAAGGCAACGCCGTCGAGTTCAAAATCACCGGTCTCCTGCACTTCACCGCCGCGCATCGGAACATGCGCCAGGATGGTTTTGCCGATGTTGGCTTGCCAGATGCGCACGGTACAGAACCCATCGTGCGGTACACGCGCCGGATCAACCATGCCATGAGCAATGGCAAATGGTCCGACTGCTGCAGACAGATTGCCGCAATTGCCGCTCCAGTCGACGAAAGCGGTGTCGATGGCGACCTGGCCGTAAAGATAGTCGACATCATGATCGGGCATGCTGGCTTCGGAAATGATCACGCACTTGCTGGTGCTGGACGTCGCCCCGCCCATGCCATCGGTATGCTTGCCGTAAGGATCGGGCGAGCCTATGATCCGCATCAGCAAGGCATCGCGGGCCACGCCGTGCTGCTGCGCGGCCTTGGGCAGATCCTGCAAACGGAAGAACACACCTTTGGACGTCCCGCCACGCATGTAGGTGGCCGGAATACGGAGCTGAGGCGCAGCGTTCATGTCAGCTTTCCTTTGTCGCATCGAGGAAGTCCTGCGCGAATCGCTGTAGCACGCCACCGGCTTCGTAGATGGACACCTCTTCATCCGAATCCAGGCGGCAGATCACGGAAACCTCGCTGGCTTCACCGTTGTTTCGACGTATGGTCAGTTTGAGACGCGCGCCCGGCTGGCGTTCGCCCGTGACATCATAGGTCTCGCTGCCGTCAATGCCATGGGTGACTCTGGACTCGCCCGGGAGAAACTCCAGCGGCAGCACACCCATGCCGATCAGATTGGTCCGGTGGATACGTTCGAAGCCTTCGGCCACGATGGCTTCCACGCCGGCCAGCCGGACGCCTTTCGCTGCCCAATCGCGCGAACTGCCCTGCCCGTAATCGGCGCCGGCGATGATGATCAGCGGCTGCTTGCGCGTCATATAGGTTTCGATGGCTTCCCACATGCGGCTCATCCGTCCTTCCGGCTCGATACGGGCCAGAGAACCTTGGATGATGATGCCCTGCGCATCACGCACCATCTCGTTGAGCAGTTTCGGATTGGCGAAAGTCGCGCGCTGTGCGGTCAGATGATCACCGCGATGGGTGGCATAGGAGTTGAAATCCTCTTCAGGCACGCCCATGCTCGCTAGGTATTCACCGGCGGCACTGTCCAACATGATGGCGTTGGACGGCGACAGGTGGTCGGTAGTGATGTTGTCGCCGAGCACCGCCAAGGGCCGCATGCCCTGCAGCGTGCGCTCACCGGCCAATGCCCCTTCCCAATAGGGCGGACGGCGGATGTAGGTGCTCATCGGTCGCCAATCATACAGCGGCTCTACCGTCTTGCCGTTTTCGAGCCGCGCCATGAACATCGGCTCGTACACTCGCCGGAACTGCTCCGGCTTGACGCTGGCTTTGACCACCGTATCGATTTCCTCATCGCTCGGCCAGATATCGCGTAGCAATACTGGCCTGCCCTGTGCATCGATGCCCAGTAGATCCTTTTCGATATCAAAACGCACCGTACCGGCAATCGCATAGGCGATGACCAGCGGCGGCGAGGCCAGGAAGGCCTGCTTGGCGTAAGGGTGGATACGCCCGTCGAAATTGCGGTTGCCCGACAGCACTGCGGTCGCATACAGATCCCGCTCGATGATTTCCTGCTGGATTGCCGGGTCCAGAGCGCCGCTCATGCCGTTGCAGGTGGTGCAGGCGAAAGCGACGATGCCGAAACCGAGCCGCTCGAGATCATCGAGCAGGCCGGCTTCCTTGAGATACAGTTCGACGACTTTAGAACCGGGAGCCAATGACGATTTCACCCAGGGTTTCCGCAACAGACCCCTGGCATTGGCATTGCGCGCCAGCAGAGCGGCAGCGATGACGTTGCGCGGATTTGAGGTATTGGTACAGGAGGTGATGGCGGCGATGATGACCGCACCGTCCGGCATCAAACCACTTTTCTCGTCGGATCTGCCCGCTTCCAGCTTGATGGAATCCGCGATGCCATGCTCGGCCAAGGCATGGGTCGGCAGACGTTTGTGCGGATTGGAAGGGCCGGCCATATTGCGCACGACCGAGGACAGATCGAAGTGCAGTGTGCGCTCGTAGCGTGCGTCCGCCAGCATGTCGGTCCACAGGCCGGCCGCCTTCGCATAGGTCTCGACCAAGGCCACTTGTTCATTGCTACGGCCAGTAAGCCGCAGGTACTCCAGGGTATTGCCGTCGATGAAGAACATCGCGGCGGTGGCACCGTATTCCGGAGCCATGTTGGAAATCGTGGCGCGGTCGCCAATGGTCAGCGCCGATGCGCCTTCACCGCGGAATTCGAGATAGGCACCGACGACTTTGGATTCCCGGAGGAACTCGGTCAGCGCCAGTACAACATCGGTGGCAGTGATGCCGGGTTGCGGTCTTCCCGTCAGTTCAACGCCGATGATTTCGGGCGTACGCATCCAAGAGGCACGGCCTAGCATGACGTTTTCAGCTTCCAGACCACCCACACCGACGGCGATGACGCCGAGGGCATCCACGTGCGGCGTGTGGCTGTCGGTACCCACACAGGTATCCGGGAACGCCACGCCATCCTGAACTTGGACCACCGGTGACATTTTTTCCAGATTGATCTGGTGCATGATTCCGTTGCCCGGCGGAATGACCTCGACGTTGCGGAAGGCAAGCTTGGTCCAGTCGATGAAATGGAACCGGTCTTCGTTGCGGCGGTCTTCGATGGCGCGGTTCTTGGCGAACGCATCCGGATCATAACCGCCGCACTCCACCGCGAGCGAATGGTCGACAATCAGCTGGACCGGCACCACCGGATTGACCTGCGCCGGATCGCCGCCCATGTCGGCGATGGCATCGCGCAGGCCTGCCAGATCAACCAAGGCGGTCTGGCCGAGAATGTCATGGCAGACCACACGCGCGGGAAACCAGGGAAAGTCGAGTTCGCGGCGGTTGTCGATCAGCTGCCCGAGAAAATTATCGCGACGGGATGGCTCAGCGCATCGCACAATGTTTTCCGCATGCACGCGCGCGGTATAAGGCATGCGCGCATATGCACCTGGCTGCATGGCTTCAACGGCCGCCTGCGCATCGAAATAATCAAGCGTGGTATTCGGCAGGCGCTTGCGGTAGTCGGTATTCATCGTTTCTCGATTGAAACATACTCGCGGTCTGCTTCACCGATATAATTCGCGCTCGGGCGGATGATTTTTCCGTCAATGCGCTGCTCGATGACATGTGCGGACCAGCCGGAGGTACGTGCTATGACGAACAATGGCGTGAACATGGCTGTTGGAATGCCCATCATGTGATAGGCCGAAGCAGAATACCAGTCGAGATTCGGGAACATCTTTTTCATGTCCCACATCAGTGTCTCGATTCGTTCGGAGATATCGAAAAGATTCCTGTTCCCGCCCTCGGTGCAGAGTGTCCGTGAAATTTCCTTGATGATCGGATTGCGCGGGTCACCGATGGTGTAGACCGGATGTCCGAAACCGATGACGATTTCCTTGCGCTCGACCCGGGCCCGGATATCGGATTCGGCATCATCTGGCGAATCATAACGCGCGATGATTTCCATCGCCACTTCATTGGCGCCGCCGTGTTTCGGGCCGCGCAAGGCACCGATGGCGCCGGTGATACAGCTGAACATGTCGGAACCGGTTCCGGCGATGACGCGGCCGGTGAAAGTCGAGGCATTGAATTCGTGTTCAGCATACAGAATCAGTGATCGGTCCAATGCCCTTGCATGGGATTCACCGGGCACCGCGTCATGCAGCAGGTGCAGGAAGTGCGCAGCGATGGAATCGTCATCGGTTTCAACGTTTATCCTGCGGCCGGTGCGGGTGAATTGCCACCAATAGATCAGCATCGAGCCAAAAGAAGCCATCAAACGATCCGCGATGTCCCTGGCTTCCGTTTCCGGGTGGCTGTCGCTTTCAGGCAGCACGTTGCCAAGCATGGAACAACCGGTTCGCATTACATCCATTGGATGGGAGTTGGCCGGAATAAGCTCCAAAGCATCCACCACCAACTTCGGCAGACCGCGCATGCCTTTTAATTTTTTTTTATACGCGGCCAACTGAGCTACATTAGGCAATTCGCCATGCACCAGCAGATGCGCCACTTCCTCGAAGCTGGCGTTATCGGCCAGATCCTTGATGTCGTAACCGCGGTAATGCAAGTCATTGCCGCTGCGGCCGACAGTGCATAAAGCGGTGTTGCCGGCGGCCGTGCCACTGAGTGCTACGGATTTTTTGGCTTTCGGGAGCACTTGTTCACTCATGGGAATTCCTTATTTCTTATCGGCGAATAACGCATCGAGTTTGTCTTCGTAGCTGTGGTAATTCAGGAAATCATACAACTCGGCGCGCGTCTGCAGCGTATCGAGGATGTTTTTCTGGGTGCCATCACGACGGACGGTTTCGTAGAAATTAAGCGCGGCCTTGTTCATGGCGCGGTAGGCACCACAGCAGTAAAGCGCAATATCCACCCCGGCTTCGCGAAGCTCCTCGGTGGTGTAGAACGGCGTCGAGCCGAATTCGGTCAGATTGGCCAGAATCGGCACCTTCACCGCCGCCTTGAATTTGCGGTAATCCTCAAGCGAGCTCATCGCTTCCGGGAAAATCATATCGGCTCCGGCCTCGACATAAGCCACAGCACGTTCTATCGCGGCATCCAGACCTTCAACGGCTATGGCGTCGGTGCGCGCCATCAATACGAAGCCCGAATCGGTGCGAGCGTCGACGGCGGCTTTGACGCGGTCGGTCATTTCCTGCAGGCTGACCACTTCTTTGCCCGGGCGGTGACCGCAACGTTTCTGGCCGACCTGATCTTCCATATGCACGGCAGCTACACCGATGCGCTCGAAACTGCGGATAGTACGGGCGATGTTGAATGCCCCGCCCCATCCGGTGTCGATATCAACCAGCAACGGCATGCCGGTGGCATCCACGATGCGGCGGGCATCAGTAAGCACATCTTCCATGGTACTGATGCCCAAATCAGGCATGCCCAGCGAATTGGCGGCGACACCGCCGCCGGAAAGATACAAGGCCCGGTAGCCGGTGCGTTTGGCCATCAAGCCGGCATAGGCGGTAATGGCACCCATGACCTGCAAGGGTGATTCTTCGGTGACTGCAAGACGGAATAATTGGCCGGGTGTTTGCATCGAATGCCCCTAAAGTATGAAAGGGCGGCCGAAGCCGCCTTTCGGAATTACAGCAGATCGGCGACGCCGGCGCGTTCCTCTTCCAGCTCGGCCAGAGTTTTTTCCATTGCGGCGCGGCTGAATGCATCGACCGGCAGTCCTTCGATGCGGGTGTATTCACCGTTGGCACAGGTCACCGGCACGCCGTACATGACGCCCTCGGGAATGCCATAACTGCCATCGGACGGAACGCCCATGGTGACCCATTTTCCGTTGGTGCCGAGCACCCAGTCACGGATATGATCGATGGCGGCGTTGGCGGCGGAAGCCGCCGAGGACAGGCCGCGTGCCTCGATGATGGCAGCACCGCGTTTGCCCACCTGCGGAATGAAGGTGTTGGCATTCCAGTCGGCATCGTTGATCTTGTCTTTCAGCGAAACGCCGCCGGTAGTGGCGAAACGGTAGTCCGGATACATGGTCGGGCTGTGGTTGCCCCAGACCACCATTTTTTCGATATCGCCGACGGCGACACCGGCTTTGCCCGCCAGCTGGCTGAGCGCGCGGTTGTGATCAAGACGCAGCATGGCGGTGAAGTTCTTGGCCGGCAGGTCCGGCGCCGACTTCATCGCGATGTAGGCATTGGTATTGGCTGGGTTGCCGACCACCAGAACTTTGACCTTGCGCGAGGCAACGGCATTCAGGGCCTTGCCCTGCACGGTGAAGATCTTGGCGTTTTCCAGCAGCAGATCCTTGCGTTCCATGCCCGGTCCGCGCGGACGGGCACCAACCAGCAAGGCGACATCGACGTCTTTGAACGCCACCATCGGGTCATCGGTGCCGACCATGCCCGCCAGCAGCGGGAACGCGCAGTCTTCCAGCTCCATCATCACGCCCTTGAGCGCGGCCTGGGCTTTTTCCATCGGCAGTTCCAGCATCTGCAGGATGACCGGCTGGTCTTTGCCCAGCATTTCGCCGGAGGCGATGCGGAACAGCAGGGAATAACCGATTTGGCCGGCGGCGCCGGTTACTGCTACACGGATGGGGGCTTTCATGGGGATCTCTCCGGGATCAGGTCAATTCAGTGAAAAAATCAACGAAACGCTTCAGGCCTTCCGGCAGCTGCGCGCTCGGGCAGGTATAGGAAATACGCAGCGACTTCGGTTCGCCGAAAGCGGAGCCGGGAACGCAGGCCACGCCTTTGGCATCCAGCAGTGCGTTGCAGAAGTCGACATCGGTACCGATGACTTTGCCGCCATGTGATTTTCCGAAGGCACATGAAATATCGGGAAACACATAGAACGCGCCCTGCGGACGCGGACAGACCAGACCCGGAATCGAATTCATGGCAGTCATTACCATGTCGCGCTTGTGCTGGAATTCGGCATTCTTCTCGGTCGGTACGTCCTGCGGGCCGGTCAAGGCGGCCACGGCGGCGGCTGTGACCACTTCCGGAATATTGGTGATGTGGTTCGAGTTCAGGGTGGTGATGGCCTTGGCGACGCTTTCCGGACCGGCGATGAAACCGACGCGCCAGCCGGGCATGCCGTAGGTCTTGGACAGTGAATCGACGAAAATCACGCGGTCACGCAATTGCGGGTGGAACTGAATGAAGTTGTGGTACCCCAGACCATCGAACACCATGCGGTGATAGATGTCATCGGCAATGATCCACGTATCGGGATACTTGACCAGCACCTCGGCTAGGGCGGCGATTTCATCTTTGCTGTAAACCATGCCGGTCGGATTGTTCGGGTTGTTGAACAGAAATACTTTCGGTTTCTGCTGCAAGGCCGCATCCAGCTGTTCCGGTGTGATCTTGTAATTCTGGCTAGCCGGGCACTTCAGATGCAGGGTTTTCGCGTTCAGGATATCGGCGATGTCTTGGTAAGTGGTCCAGTACGGTACCGCGAAGGCGATGGTATCGCCTTCATCCAACAAGGCCTCGGCCAAGTTGTAGAGAATATGCTTGGCACCGATGCCGGTAGCGATATTGGCGCGCGTGTAGCCACTCAGCCCGGCGCGTACGATATGGCCCAGAAAGGCATCGAGCAGAACATCGGCGCCTCGGTTGGATCCGTATTGGCCTGAATCCTTGACCAAGGCTTCGGCCGCCGCCGCATAGATGTGCGGGCCGGGAAGGAAGTTGGGGACGCCGATGGAGAAGCTGATGATGTCGCGGCCTGCGGCTTTCAGGGCTTTCGCTTTTTCGGCGACCGCCATGATGGCGGAGGGTTTGGCGCGGCCGATGCGCTGGGCGAGTACAGGCATGATGCGGCTCCGGAATTTGTTGTGGAAAATCGGTGACATATCATATCATGACGGTAGACCGCACATGGCTGGCTGTCGTTGTCCGGCGGCTGTCGGTCCGGCCCCACGGTAAAAGAGGTATTTGCCGGCAATCCCATAAAACGAATCGGGCGCCCAAGGCGCCCGATTCGTTAATCATGCTGTATTTCGAACTCAGGCATTCAGGATGGCATTCCACTGACTGATGCGCTCGGCCTGCGAGGCCAGAAGCGCCGATACCTCGCCTTCCACCACGGCGGACTGGATGACATCACCCTGACGGATGGCATCGACCACCGCCTGATCGGCATCGGAAACCACTTCACCGAAAACCGTATGCTTGCCGTCCAGCCAATCGGTCGCGGTGTGGGTAATGAAGAACTGGCTGCCGTTGGTGCCGGGGCCGGCGTTCGCCATCGACAGCATGCCGGCTTTGCCATGGCGCGCCTTAGGGCTGCATTCATCTTCGAAACGGTAGCCCGGGCCGCCATTGCCGACGCCATTCGGGCAACCGCCCTGAATCATGAAATCCGGAATCACCCGATGGAATTTCAGGCCGTTGTAATAGCCGCGCTGGATCAGGTTGACAAAATTGGCCACGGTCAGCGGCGCGATGTCTGCGAACAGCTTCAGGCGAATGGTGCCTTGGTCGGTGGTCAGAACGGCGGTTAAATCGGACATGGCACACTCCGGAATCAATGAATAAGGGTTGAATAGGATGCCATAAATCGCCTTAACATGCCCTAACAGGGTATAATAATCGGCTTACTTACTTACCGTATATGCCGACTCCAGGCAGCCCTTCCCTATGTCCATTGAAAACCTCCGCAATATCGCCATCGTCGCCCACGTCGATCACGGCAAGACCACTCTCGTCGATTGCCTGCTGAAGCAGTCGGGTACCTTCAGCGAACGTACGGTCACCACCGAGCGGATGATGGACAGCAACGATCAGGAAAAAGAACGCGGCATCACCATCCTGTCGAAGAATACCGCGATCAACTGGAACGGCAACCGCATCAATATCGTCGACACCCCCGGCCACGCCGACTTCGGCGGCGAGGTCGAGCGCGTGCTGTCGATGGTCGATTCGGTACTTATTCTGGTCGACGCCATGGACGGCCCGATGCCGCAGACCCGCTTCGTGACCCAGAAGGCATTCGCGATGGGCTTCAACCCGATCGTGGTCATCAACAAGATCGACCGCCCGGGCGCACGTCCGGACTGGGTCATCGACCAGGTGTTCGATCTGTTCGACAAACTCGGTGCCACCAACGAACAGCTCGACTTCCCAATCGTTTATGCCTCTGCCCTGCACGGCTATGCCAGCCTGGATGATTCGGCCCGCGACGGCGACATGACCCCGTTGTACGAAGCGATCATGAAGCATGTGCCCGCCCCGAAAGTCGATCTGGATGGTCCGTTCCAGATGCGCGTCAGCCAGCTTGATTACAACAACTTCGTCGGCCTGATCGGTGTCGGCCGCATCCAGCGCGGCAAGGTGCGCACCAACATGCCGGTCAGCGTGGTCGACCGCCAGGGCAAGAAGCGCCAGGGCAAGGTGCTGCAGGTGCTCGGCTTCCTCGGTCTGGAACGCGTTGAAGTGGCCGAAGCCGAAGCCGGCGATATCGTCGCCATCTCCGGTGTCGCCGACCTGAGCATCTCCGATACCATCTGCGCCCTGGATGTGCCGGAAGCGTTGCCGGCATTGACCGTGGACGAACCGACCATCTCGATGACCTTCCAGGTCAACAACTCCCCGTTCGCCGGCAGCAAGGAACACAGCGGCGGCAAATTCATCACCAGCCGCCAGATCCGCGAACGTCTGGAGCGCGAAACCCTGCATAACGTGGCCTTGAAGGTCGAAGAAGGCTCGGATCCGGATAAATTCCTGGTGTCCGGCCGCGGCGAACTGCATCTGTCCGTCCTCATCGAAACCATGCGCCGCGAAGGCTTCGAGCTCGCCGTGTCGCGTCCGGAAGTCATCATCAAGGAAATCGACGGCCAGCAGATGGAGCCGGTCGAACAGCTGGTGGTCGACATCGAAGAGGTGCATCAGGGTGGCGTCATGGAAAAGCTCGGCATCCGCAAGGCCCAGCTGAAGAACATGGAATCCGACGGCAAGGGACGCGTGCGCCTTGACTATATGATTCCGGCCCGTGGCCTGATCGGCTTCCAGAACGAGTTCCGCACCCTGACCCAGGGCTCGGGCCTGCTGTTCCACGTTTTCGACCACTACGGTCCGAAAGAACAAGGCGCCATCGCCAAACGCACCAACGGCGTGATGATTGCCAATGCCCCGGGCACTACCCCCGCCTACTCGCTGGGTCCGCTGCAGGAGCGCGGCAAGCTGTTTGCGGCCGAAGGCGACAACGTCTATGAAGGCCAGCTCATCGGCATCCACTCCAAGGACAACGACCTGACCGTCAACGCCATCAAGCCCAAACCGCTGACCAACATGCGCGCGTCCGGCAAGGACGATGCCATCAAACTCAGCCCTGCCATCAAGTACACGCTGGAACAGGCGCTGGACTTCATCGAAGACGATGAGCTGGTGGAAGTCACGCCGAAGGAAATCCGTCTGCGTAAGAAGCATCTGACCGAAAACGAGCGCAAACGCGCCAGCCGCAGCTGATTGAAAGCCCCGCGCAAGCGGGATTTTTGTTTATGCTGTAAAGCAAATCCGCCGGAGTACCCATGGAAATCGATGCCACCCTCTGGTTGCTGACCGCCCTCGCCGGCTTGGCCGCTGGGCTCATCGACAGCATCGTCGGCGGTGGGGGCCTGGTCCTGACCCCGGCCATGCTGAATCTTCATCCCGGGCTCAACATCCTGCAGGCTATCGGTACCCAGCGCACCAGTTCAATCATGGGAACCTCAGTCGCAGCCTGGAACTACCTGCGGAAAATCCACATCGAACGGCGTATCCTGCTGCCGGCCTGCGTCGCGGCCATGGCGGCATCCGCCATCGGCGTGCAGTTCGCCAAACGCCTCGACCCGGAGCTGCTGAAATGGACGGTCCTGGCGATCTGCGTGATTCTTGCCGTGTATACGGTCTTCCGCAAGGACCTCGGGTTGAAAGAGGAGCGCCGTTTTCACCCGAAGCATGAATCGCTGGCGGCACTGTCGATCGGCACTGCGAGCGGTTTCTACAACGGACTGATCGGCCCCGGCACCGGCACCATCATGGTGTTCGCCTTCGTCAGCTTTCTTGGACTCGACTTCCTGAAATCCTCAGCGGTTTCGAAAGCAGCGAATGTTTCTGCCGACATCAGCTCCTGGACGGTGTTGATGTTGAGCGGCTTCGTACTTTGGGTTTTGGCGGTGCCATTAATCATCGGCAATATGCTGGGCAGCTACATCGGCAGCCATATGGCTATCCGCAAGGGACAGACCTTTGTTCGCGCAGTGTTTCTGGTGATCGTGCTGGCACTGATTGCGCGTCAGGCTTGGCAGCTGCTCACGGCCTGACTGGTCAAGGCCGACTGACTACGTATGCAAAGGCTTGTATGCCGCCCTGCAGATTGCCTACATTAGTGTATCCCTTACAGCCGATGGATTGCCCATGATGCGTGTCCTCATTTTCCCCTTGATCCTGATGTTGTCCGGCCTCTGCGAGGCCAAACTCTCGGTCGGCGACCCTGCCCCCTTCCGGCTCGGCAAGAACGCCAAAGGCGGAGAGGAAGTCATCCTACAGGACTACAGCGGCAAGATCACCGTGGTGCACTTCTGGGCGACCTGGTGCGACTACTGCTTCAAGAGCCTGCCGGCCATGGAGTACATGCAGGAACAGCTCGGCCTGGCCAATCTTCAGGTAGTGTCCATCGCGGTGAAGGACGACCCGAAATCCGTCAACAAAATCACCGCCGAACTCAAGGAAATGTCGATGGTGTCCGCGGTCGATAAAACCGGCAAGGTCGGGGAAACCTTCGGCGATGATTACATGCCTAATGTCTGGATTATCGGACGCGACGGGAAAATCGCTGCACAGACCCAGATCAAGAACGACGAAGACCTGAAGAAGGCCATCAAACTGGTCGAAGCCGCCCTAAGGGCGAAGTGATGGGCGGTGTTAAGGGACGGCATCGGCCTTTACTATCTCGAGAGTGTTGAATCTATCCCCGTTCAGGCCATCTGTAAAATAACAATCGCTAAACCG
Organism: Lysobacteraceae bacterium; assembly: GCA_021299355.1. GTDB lineage: Bacteria > Pseudomonadota > Gammaproteobacteria > Xanthomonadales > Xanthomonadaceae > Arenimonas. The sequence goes on along the minus strand of JAJTGG010000015.1, from coordinate 16,072 downwards.
TTTATAAGCGCTTTTTATATGAGCAATGGCTTTTTCGTATCAGCGCAGAATGCCATGTTTGTGAACGATTGACATGGCGATTTCGAGTGACTGTTCGTAATTCAAACGCGGATCTACCGAGGACAGATACGCCCTTTCCAGATCGGCTTCGATCAGATCACGCGCGCCGCCGAGGCACTCGGTCACGTTCTCGCCGGTCAGCTCCAGGTGCACACCGCCCAGATGCGAACCCTCGGCGGCATGCACATCGAAACTGCGTTCAAGTTCGGCTTTGATATTGTTGAAGCGCCGGGTTTTGTAGCCGTTCGAGGTGGATTCGGTGTTGCCATGCATCGGATCGCAGACCCAAAGCACGCGTGCACCGGCGGATTTGACGGCGCGGATCAGACGCGGAAGCTCCTTGTCGACATTGTCGGCACCGAGGCGGTGGATCAGCGTAAGACGGCCCGGTTCATTATCCGGGTTGAGCGTTTCGCACAGGCCTGCAATCTGCGCGTCGGTGACACCCGCTGAAATCTTGATGCCGATCGGATTGGCGATGCCGCGGAAATAGGCGACATGGGCGCCATCCAGCTGCGCGGTGCGCATGCCGATCCAAGGGAAATGGGTTGACAGGTTGAACCAACTATCCTGGCGCGGCACACGACGGGTCAAGGCTTCCTCGTAGGGCAGCAACAGTGCTTCATGCGAGGTGTAGAAATCAGTGCGGTTGACGTTGTGTGCGGGCTCGCCGGAAATAGTTTCCATGAAACGGATGGCGTCGCCGACCGACTGCACGAGCTTGTTGTAATGCTCCGCCTGCGGCGACTGCGACACCCAACCCAGATTCCAGTACTCCGGATGATGCAGATCCGCAAAACCGCCATCAATCAGCGCACGCACGAAATTCATGGTCATCGCCGAGCGTGCATGGCCTTTGACCATGCGGCGTGGGTCCGGAACACGAGCGGATTCGGTGAATTCGGGGCCATTGATGAAATCGCCCCGGTAACTGGGCAGAGTGATGCCCTCTTTGGTCTCCAGATCAGCCGAACGCGGTTTGGCGTATTGCCCGGCGAAACGTCCGACACGCACCACCGGCTTGCGCAGGCCATGCACCAGAACCAAGCTCATCTGCAGCAGAACCTTCAAACGGTTGGAAATGAGCCCGGATTCGCAATCGGTGAAACTCTCGGCACAGTCTCCGCCCTGAAGCAGAAAACTGCGGCCTTCTTGGGCGTCGGCGATACGCTGCTTGAGCGTGAGGATTTCCGCGGACGTCACCAGCGGCGGCAGCAGCGAAAGCTCGGCCTGTACCGCTGCAAGCGCGCCTGCATCGGGATAATTCGGCTGCTGAAGCGCGGTGAAATTCCGCCAGCTGGCGGGTTGCCAGGCGTGATTGTTCGGCATTCGATTTCTCAGGATTTACGAAAGGCGGGATAAATGGCTAGCGCTAATACACCGATGTATAGAACGAGTGTCCACATCGGCATGCTGAACCCGAGAAAAGTCCAGTCGATTTTGGCGCATTCGCCGGAGCCCTTGAATACGGTTGTCAGCGCCTCGCGCAAGGGCATGGCATCGAGCATGTAACCGAGATCCATGCCGCCGCAGAAGGCTCCCGGATCCGAGGGGGTAAGCTGGATGGCGACATGACGGCCGGCAATCAACAGACCGCCCAATGCGCTCAGTGAGACCAAACTGGCGAGGAAGCGCCGCCAAGCGCGTGATTTCGGATTGTGCAAGGCGCCGATGAGGAAAAACACACCTGCGGCAATGAAAGCGAGGCGTTGCAGGATACACAGCGGACACGGCTGCATCAGCATGTCAGGGTGGTACTGCACGTACAGGGCATAGCCGATGGCACCGAAACAACCGATGGCGCCAAGGAAGTAGTAGGTACGGAAAGACCAGCTCAGGGGATTCATCAGGGACTTCATTTCAGCGGATTTCTCCATTTACACTACCGTTTTTACCCGCAATTGGCAAAGACTTTTGCAAAAAAAACCCCGGAAACCGGGGCTTTTTCGACATGGCTGACGCTTATTCAGCGACTGCGGCCGAAGCCTGCGGACGATCGACCAGCTCGACGTACGCCATCGGAGCATTGTCGCCTGGACGGAATCCGCATTTCATGATGCGCAGATAACCACCCGGACGCTCCTTATAACGCGGGCCGAGTTCGACGAACAGCTTTCCGACGGCTTCTTTGTCACGCAGACGCGACATAGCCAGACGGCGATTGGCGACGCCATCGATTTTGCCGATGGTGATCAGCGGCTCAGCCACGCGGCGGAGTTCCTTGGCTTTCGGCAAGGTGGTACGGATCAGTTCGTGCTTGAACAGGGAAGCCGCCATGTTGACGAACATCGCTTCGCGGTGGGCACTGGTGCGGCTGAATTTACGGCCGGATTTTTGGTGACGCATGGTCGTGATTCCTAATCGGAGCGCGGATAGATGTCCGCGCTGTGTTTAATTAACCCAACATTCCCAGCTGGTGGCTGGCCGGCGGCCAGTTTTCCAGTTTCTGACCGAGGGTGAAGCCACGCTGGGCCAGCACATCCTTGATCTCGGTGAGGGATTTCTTGCCCAAGTTCGGGGCCTTCAGCAGTTCGACTTCCGTGCGCTGGACCAGATCACCGATGTAATAAATGTTTTCGGCTTTCAGGCAGTTGGCGGATCGGACGGTCAGTTCCAGATCATCGATCGGACGCAGCAGCACCGGATCGACGCCCGGGCCTGCCGGTTTCTTGTCCTGATCGGCACGTTTGGTGAAGTCACCGAACACCGACAGTTGGTCGGTCAGGATGTCGGCCGCTGTGCGGATGGCATCTTCGGCATCGATGGTACCGTTGGTTTCGATATCGAGAACCAGTTTGTCCAGATCGGTGCGCTGCTCGACACGGGCGGCAACCACTTCGTAGGCCACGCGACGGACCGGCGAGAAGCTGGCGTCGAGCACGAGGCGTCCGATGGTACGGGTTTCATCATCCGGGCGGCGGCGTGCCGAAGCCGGCTGGTAACCGAAGCCACGCTCGACCTTGAGACGCATGCTGATCGAGGCATCCTTGGTCAGGGTGCAGATCACGTGCTCCGGGTTCAGGATTTCGACCGTATGGTCAGCCTTGATGTCAGCGGCAGTCACTTCACCCGCGCCCGATTTGCTGAGGGCCAGGGTGGTGTGATCGACACCGTTAAGGCGCAGGGCGACATCTTTTAGGTTGAGGAGGACTTCGAGCACGTCTTCCTGCAGGCCTTCGATGGTGCTGTATTCGTGCAGAACCCCGTCGATTTCGACTTCCGTGATGGCGAATCCGGGAATCGAGGACAGCAGAACACGGCGAAGCGCGTTGCCGAGGGTGTGGCCGTAGCCGCGTTCCAACGGCTCGATCACGACTTTCGCGCGGTGGGTACTACTACGTTCAATGACTGGGCCGCGCGGACGCAGCACTTGGTGGGCAGTTACCGTCATGGGTGATGACACTCCTGAAGAATATTACTTCGAGTACAGTTCGACGATCAGCGCTTCATTGATGTCCGAAGGCAGATCCGCGCGGTCCGGAATCGCTTTGAACACGCCGGAGAATTTGTTGCTGTCCACTTCACACCAGCTCGGGACGAGGTCCATCTGCTGGGCAAGATTCAGCGCTTCCTGCACGTTCAGGTGCTTTTTCGCGCGTTCGGTCAGTTCGATGCTGTCACCGGCTTTGACCTGGTAGGACGGCAGATTGACGCTCTTGCCATTGACCAGGATGGCCTTGTGGGACACCAGCTGACGGGCGGCTGGACGGGTGACTGCGAAGCCCATACGGTAAACCACGTTGTCGAGACGGGTTTCCAGGATCTGCAGCAGCATCTCGCCAGTGTTGCCTTTACGGCGGGCAGCTTTCGCGTAGTAACCGCGGAACTGACGCTCCAGCAGACCGTAGATACGCTTGACCTTCTGCTTTTCACGCAGCTGGGTGGCGTAATCCGACAGCTTGCCTTTTTTGGCGGCACCGTGCTGACCGGGTTTCTGTTCGAGTTTGCACTTCGAATCAAGGGCACGTGCCGGGCTTTTCAGACTGAGGTCTGCGCCTTCGCGACGTGACAGTTTGCATTTTGGACCAATATAACGAGCCATGACTTATTGTTCTCCTTCCCTTAGACGCGGCGCTTTTTAGGCGGACGGCACCCGTTGTGCGGGATTGGGGTCACGTCGATGATGTTCATGATTTTGTATCCGCAAGCATTCAATGCGCGGACGGCGGATTCACGGCCCGGACCCGGACCTTTGATACGGACTTCCAGGGTTTTCACGCCGTAATCCAGGGCGGTTTTGCCGGCCTTTTCCGAAGCGACCTGGGCCGCAAACGGAGTGGATTTGCGCGAACCGCGGAAACCGGCACCACCGGAGGTGGCCCAGCTCAGGGCATTGCCCTGACGGTCGGTGATCGTGATGATCGTGTTATTAAAGGAAGCATGGACGTGGGCGACGCCATCGGTGACGACGCGCTTGATCTTCTTCTTGGCTTTGGTGGCAGCTGCAGCTTTACTCATATGCGTAATTCCTTACTTCTTGATGGCTTTACGCGGACCCTTGCGGGTACGGGCGTTGGTACGCGTGCGCTGGCCACGCAGCGGCAGGCCGCGGCGGTGACGCAGGCCACGGTAGCAACCGAGGTCCATCAGACGTTTAATCGAAATGCCGACTTCGCGACGCAAGTCACCCTCGACCGTGAATTTGGCCACTTCCAGACGGAGTTTTTCAACTTCCGGCTCGGACAGGTCCCGGATCTTGGTGGACGGGTTGACGCCCGCCGACTCGCAGACCGATTTGGAACGGGTGCGACCAATACCATAAATGCTTTGTAGGCCAACCCAGACATGCTTCTGAGCAGGCAAATTGACACCAGCTATGCGCGCCATCAGGCGTTCTCCGTAAAAGATTCACCGCGAGGGGAATCGAAAATTATAACAGGGCTTCGGGTTAATTAAAAGTCCCAGCGGTTAATACCGCCTGAACCTGGCATAGGGAGTGTGCCTATGCTCCAGCGACAAGACCTTGGTGGATGGCCTTTCGGCCAGCCGCCCCGCGCTACTCCAGCGCAGGGCATCCATGGGCTTACCCGCGCGCGAAGCTGCCGCGCGAGCCGCTCTTCAAATTGGCCTTCTTCATCAAGCCTTCGTACTGATGGGAAACCAGGTGCGCTTGAATCTGCGCCGTGAAATCCATCACCACAACCACCACGATGAGAAGGGACGTACCGCCGAAAGCGAACGGGACGTTGAACCCGGCGCGCATCAGCTCCGGGGTCAAACAGACCAGCACCAGATACAGGCCGCCGATTAGGGTCAAACGCGTGAGCACACCGTCAATGTAATCGGCCGTGGCCTTACCAGGACGGATACCCGGAATCAGGGCGCCGGACTTCTTCAGGTTGTCCGCGGTTTCCTGGGAGTTGAACACCAAGGCGGTATAGAAGAAGGCGAAGCCGAGAATCAGAGCGCCGTATAATAACATATGCAGCGGTTCATTGGGCGCCAAAGCCTGCGCAACCGACTGCAGGCCGCGGAACAGCATACCCCGCCATCCTTCAGCCTGGGCTGCATCTGTGCTCATCCAGGTCGAAATGGTGGCCGGAAACAGGATGAGGCTGGAGGCGAAGATGGCCGGAATGACGCCGGACATATTGAGTTTCAGGGGCAGATGCGAGCTCTGGTTCATGTAGGCCTGACGGCCGCCTTGGCGACGGGCGTAGTTCACGGTGATGCGACGCTGGCCGCGCTCCATGAATACGACGAAATAGGTCACACCGAGCACCAAGGCGATAATCACGAAAATCGCGAACACGCTGATGTCGCCGCTGGAAACCTGCTGCAAGGTGGTGATCATGGCCGACGGGAGTCCCGCCACGATACCGGCAAAGATGATCAAGGATACGCCGTTGCCGATACCACGCTCGGTAATCTGCTCGCCCAGCCACATCAGGAACATGGTGCCTGCGGTGAGCGAGACGACAGCCGTGACCATGAAACCCATGCCTGGCGTATAAACAGCCCCCGGCTGCGCCTGCAGCCAGCTGACGATGCCGAAGCTTTGGAAAATGGCCAAAGGAATGGCGCCGAGACGCGAATATTGGGTCAGCTTGCGACGACCGGCCTCGCCTTCCTTCTTCAGAGCTTTCCAGGGCTCGTACATCTGGCCCATCAACTGGACGATGATGGACGAGGAGATGTAGGGAACCACGTTCAGCGCCAATAGGCTGAAGCGATGCAGGGCGCCGCCGGAGAACATGTTGAACATGTCCACGATGGTGCCCTTCTGGCTTTCCATAAGCTGTAGCATGACTTCCGGATTGACGCCCGGTACCGGAATGTAACTGCCGATACGGAAGACAATCAGGGCCAGAACCACGAACATGAGGCGCTGGCGGAGCTCGGTGAATTTACCGAGCTGGCCGAAGAGGGTTGCTGCTGAGCTTGCTTGTGACAAGGGATTACTCCGTTACCGAACCGCCGGCGGCTTCAATGGCGGCCTTGGCACCTGCGGTGGCCAAAACGCCCTTCAGCACGAACTTCTTGGTGATCTCGCCTTTCTTGACGATTTTGGCCTGCTTGGCCTTGGCCGGAACCAGCTTGGCGGCGCGCAGAGCGGCAAAATCGATTTCAGCGATATCCAGCTTTTCCAGCTGATACAGCAGCACTTCAGCGGTGTCGTTCTTGAGCTTGGAGCGGAAGCCGACTTTCGGCAGGCGCTTTTTGAGCGGCATCTGACCGCCTTCGAAGCCCGGCTTGATCTTGCCTTTACCGGTACGGGCGAACGAACCTTTATGGCCGCGACCAGCGGTTTTGCCGAGACCCGAACCGATACCACGACCGACACGGACGCGCTCTTTACGGGCGCCGGGTGCGGGAGACAGGGTATTTAATTGCATGTGATTTCTCCTAAGCCCGATTACGATTCAACGCGAACCAGGTAGTGCAGCTGATTGATCAGGCCGCGTACCGAAGGGGAATCCTTCAATTCACGGACATCGTTGATTTTATTCAGGCCCAACGCCTTGACGGACAGGCGGTGGCGCTGTTGGCAGCCACGCAGGCCTTTGACCAGGCGGACCTTGACGGTTTTCTCGGACATTAGACGATCTCCTCAACTTTCTTGCCGCGTTTGGCGGCAATGCGCGACGGCGACTGCATGACCGTCAGGCCTTTGACGGTGGCGCGCACCAGATTGATCGGGTTGCGCGAACCGATGGCCTTGGCCAGCACATTCTTGACACCTACGGCTTCGAATACGGCGCGCATGGCACCGCCGGCAATCACGCCGGTACCTTCGGAGGCCGGCTGCATGTAGACACGGGCTGCGCCGTGGCCGGACTTGACCGGATGCCACAGGGTGCCTTCGTTCAGATCGACGTTGATCATGGTCTTGCGGGCCTGGTCCATCGACTTCTGGATGGCGACCGGGACTTCGCGGGCCTTGCCATAGCCGAAGCCGATTTTTCCGGAACCGTCGCCGACCACGGTCAGCGCGGTGAAGGTGAATTGACGTCCGCCTTTGACGGTCTTGGACACACGGTTCACGGCGACCAGCTTCTCGATGAAGCCGTCTTCGCTTTCCGCATTGCGGTTACGTTCGCGTTCATTGCTGCTCATGTGAGCTCCTAATCAGTTTAAAATTGTACGGCTTAGCCGCTTATGGTTGTATGAAACTGGGCGGAAACCGGAGTTTCCGCCGGGCACTGCTTCGGGTAAATCTTAGAACTGCAGACCGCCTTCACGGGCTGCTTCGGCCAGAGCCTTGATTCGACCGTGGTAACGGTAACCGGAACGGTCGAAGGCGACGCGTTCGATACCGGCGGCACGGGCTTTCTCGGCAATGGCGCGACCGACCTTGGCGGCGGCATCGACGTTCTTGCAGTTGGCAAGGCCGTTCTTGACGTCGGCCTGGACGGTCGAAGCAGATGCCAGGACTTTCGAGCCGTCGGCGGTGAACACCTGGGCGTAAATGTGCTGGCCGGAACGCAGAACCGACAGACGGGCCACACCCAGATCACGGATATGCGAGCGGGTGGTTTTGGCGCGGCGGAGACGGGCAATATTCTTTTTCATGGTAGGGACCTCGAGGATGCCGAAAGCCTTGATTAGGCTTTCTTAGCTTCCTTCATAATGATTTTCTCGCCGGCGTAACGGATACCCTTGCCTTTGTACGGCTCGGGTTTGCGGTATGCGCGGATCTTGGCTGCCACTTCACCGATCAACTGCTTGTCGGCGCCCGAAATCAGGATTTCGGTCTGCGACGGCGTGGTGATGGTGATGCCGGCAGGCGCGGTGAACACGACCGGATGCGAAAAGCCCAGGCTCAGGTTCAGGTTTCTGCCTTCAACGGCGGCACGGTAACCCACGCCGACCAGTTCCAGCTTGCGGGTGAAGCCTTCCGACACACCGGTGACCATGTTGGCCAGAATGGCGCGCAGGGTACCGGTCAGGGCGATGCTTTCATCGTTTGCGGGGGTCAGCAGGATCTGGCCGTTATCGACGGTGACATCGACATTGGACGGCTTGGCGATGTTCAGGGTGCCTTTCGGGCCCTTGACTTCGATGTTGCCGTCAGCGGATTTCAGTTCGACGCCCTTGGCGAGCGCGATGGGCTTTTTGGCGACGCGTGACATGGTGCGTTCTCCTTAGGCCACGAGGCAGATGACTTCGCCGCCGACACCCGCAGAGCGGGCCTGGCGATCGGTCATCAGACCTTTCGAGGTGGAAATGATGGCTACGCCGAGACCGCCGAGCACGCTCGGGATGCCGTCTTTGCCGCGGTAATGGCGTAGGCCGGAACGGGAAACGCGTTCCAGGCGCTCGATGACCGGACGGCCTTCGTAGTATTTCAGGGCGATTTCGAGTTTCGCGGCGGCTTTTTCACCGGTTACACGGAAGTCGCCGATATAGCCTTCGGCTTTCAGCACGTCGGCGATGGCGAGCTTCATTTTTGAAGCCGGCATCGAGACATGGGGCTTACCGACGGCGAGTGCGTTCTTGATGCGCACCAGCATGTCGGCGATTGGATCAGTCATGCTCATTAGAAATATCCTTGTTGATTAAAGCATCGATATCCGCGATCTTTCGATTGCGATTACCAGCTGGCCTTGCGCAGGCCGGGAACGTCACCACGCATGGTGGCTTCGCGCAGCTTGTTGCGGCCGAGGCCGAACTTGCTGTACACGCCGCGAGAGCGGCCGGTGAGTTCGCAGCGGTTGCGGACGCGGGCCGGCGAGGAATCGCGCGGCAGCTTCTGCAGTTTGATGACAGCTGCTTCCTTTTCTTCGTACGAGGCGGTGGTGCTGGCAATGATCTTCTTCAGATCGGCGCGCTTGCCGGCGTACTTCTGGACCAGTTTCTTCCGCTTGATGTCGCGGTTTACCATTGACGTCTTAGCCATATGTGCCTCGGATCAGTTACGGAAGGGAAAACCGAAGGCTTCGAGCAATGCCTTGGCTTCTTCGTTGGTTTTGGCGGTGGTGGTCACGGCGATATCCATGCCGCGCATCGCATCGACGGCATCGAAGTCGATTTCCGGGAAGATGATCTGTTCCTTGATGCCCATGTTGTAGTTGCCGCGGCCATCAAACGAACGACCATTGACACCACGGAAGTCGCGCACGCGCGGCAACGAGATATTGATGAACCGATCCAGGAATTCGAACATCTTGTCGCGGCGCAGGGTGACCTTGCAGCCGATCGGCCAGCCGTCACGGATCTTGAAGCTGGCCACCGAAACGCGGGCGTTGGTGACAATCGGCTTCTGACCGGAGATCTTGGCCATGTCGGCCACGGCGTTTTCCAGGATTTTCTTGTTGCCCACGGCTTCGCCGACGCCCATGTTCAGGGTGATCTTGCTCAGGCGCGGCACTTCCATCACATTCTTGTAACCGAACTTCTCGATCATTTTCGGCACAACGACGTCTTTGTAGATTTTTTCCAAACGGGTATTGCTCATGTCATCATTCCTCAGGCGTCAATCGCCTCACCGCTCGAGCGGAACACACGCAGTTTGCGTCCATCCTCGAGCACTTTAAAACCAACCTTCTCGCCCTTGCCCGAAACCGGGTTCAGCAGCATGACGTTGGACACGTGAATGGGAGCCTCGCGCTCGATGATACCGCCGGCCTGGCCGGTCTGCGGGTTGGCTTTGGTATGGCGTTTGATGATATTGATGTTCTGCACGACGACTTTTTCGCCGGCGATACGGACAACTTCACCTTTCTTGCCTTTGTCGGAGCCGGCGATCACGATCACCTGGTCGCCTTTACGGATACGGTTCATAGTTTTTCCTTCGCTCAGAGCACTTCAGGGGCCAGCGAAACAATCTTCATGAACTTCTCGGTGCGCAGCTCGCGGGTTACTGGCCCGAAGATGCGGGTACCGATCGGTTCCTGCTTGTTGTTCAGCAGCACGGCGGCGTTGCCGTCAAAGCGGATCAACGAACCGTCGCCACGGCGCACACCCGAACGGGTGCGGACCACAACGGCGTCGTAAACTTCGCCTTTCTTGACTTTGCCGCGCGGAATGGCATCCTTGACGGTCACTTTGATGATGTCGCCGATGTGGGCGTAACGGCGCTTGGAACCTCCCAGCACCTTGATGCACATCATTTCCTTGGCGCCGGAATTGTCGGCGGCTTCGAGGTAGCTTTGTACCTGGATCATACTCGGTCTCCTCGTTATTCGGCGGCTGCGCGGGTGATCACTTCGATCACCTGCCAGTTTTTGGTTTTGGACAGCGGGCGGCACTCGGCCACGCGTACCAGATCGCCTTCATTGCAGGCGTTGGTTTCGTCGTGGGCATGCAGCTTGGTCGAACGGCGCAGATACTTGCCGTACAGGGCATGCTTGACCTGGCGTTCGACGAGTACCGTTACCGTTTTATTCATTTTGTTGCTGACAACACGTCCTTCGACGGTGCGCAACTGCTTAGTCTTCTCGGTCATGGTAAAGGCCCTGATTACTTGGAGTTCGCCAGCAGCATGTTGACGCGCGCGATTTCGCGGCGGACACGGCTGATGTCGTGGGTTTTGGCTAATTGGCCCGTGGCTTTCTGCATACGGAGCGAAAACTGCTCCTTGTGCAGGTCCAACAGGTGGGCCTTGAGATCAGCCGGATTTTTCTGACGCAGTTCTTTGAGTTCCATTAGCGCACCGTCCGGACCACGAAAGTGGTCTGTACTGAGAGTTTGGCGGCAGCCAGTCGGAACGCTTCACGTGCCGTGGCTTCCGGAATGCCTTCGATTTCATACAGCATGCGGCCGGGCTGGATCGGGGCGACCCAATACTCGACGTTGCCCTTACCGGCGCCCATGCGGACCTCGATCGGTTTCTTGGTAATCGGCTTGTCCGGGAACACGCGGATCCAGAGCTTGCCACCGCGCTTGACATAACGGCTCACCGTACGGCGGGCAGCTTCGATCTGGCGGGCAGTCAGCGCACCGTGGGTGGTCGCTTTCAGGCCGTATTCGCCGAAGCTGACGGCCGAGGCGTTCCAGCTCAGGCCGTCGTTACGGCCTTTGAACTGTTTGCGGTATTTGGTACGTTTCGGTTGCAACATTTCAATTACCTCGCTTCACGGGCAGGACGCGAAGAGCGCTGCGGAGCGACATCTTCCACTTTTTCCTGGCCAACTTGGCTGAAGTCAAACACTTCGCCTTTGTAGATCCACACCTTGACGCCGATGATGCCGTAGGTGGTGGACGCTTCGGCGGTGCCATAGTCGATATCGGCACGCAGGGTATGCAACGGTACACGGCCTTCGCGGTACCATTCCGAGCGGGCAATTTCAGCGCCGTTCAGACGGCCGCCGACATTGACCTTGATACCCAGGGCGCCGAGACGCATGGCGTTGCCGACGGCGCGCTTCATGGCGCGGCGGAACATGATGCGGCGTTCCAGCTGCTGGGCGATCGATTCGGCGACCAGCTGGGCGTCGAGTTCAGGCTTGCGAACTTCTGCGACGTTGATGTGCGCCGGAACGCCCATGACATCGGAGACTTCCTTCTTCAGCTTTTCGATGTCCTCGCCGCGCTTGCCGATCACCACGCCCGGACGGGCGGTATGAATGGTGACGCGCGCCGTCTTGGCCGGACGCTCGATGGTGATTTTAGAAATGCCGGCCTGGGCCAGCTTCTTGCGCAGCATGGCGCGGACTTTCAGATCCGCAACCAGGAACTGGCCGTATTCGCCTTTTTTGGCGAACCATTTGGAGTTCCAGTCTTTGGAGATACCAAGACGGATACCGGTAGGATGTACTTTATGACCCATGACTGCCCTTAACCTTTTTTACCGGAACCCACCACCACGGTGATGTGGCTGGTGCGTTTGGAAATGCGAGTGCCGCGGCCTTTGGCGCGGGCCATGAAACGTTTCAGGATCGGACCTTCGTCGACCATGATGGTGGCGACTTTCAGTTCGTCGACGTCCGCGCCGTTGTTGTTCTCGGCGTTGGCGGTGGCCGACCACAGCACTTTGTAGATGATGTGGGCGGCTTTCTTGTCGCTGAACTTCAGCAGGTCCAGGGCACGCGACACCGGCAGACCGCGGACCTGGTCGGCGACCAGACGGGCTTTCTGCGGCGAAATGCGGCTGGAGCGGAGGATAGCTTTTGCATTCATGACCTATACCCCTTATTTACCGGACTTCTTGTCGCCGCCGTGACCTTTGAAGGTACGGGTCAGCGCGAATTCGCCCAGTTTGTGACCAACCATGTTTTCGTTCACGAGGACCGGAACATGCACCTTGCCGTTGTGCACGGCAATGGTGAATCCGACCATTTCGGGAAGAACCATGGAACGACGCGACCAAGTCTTGATCGGCTTTTTGCTGGTGCCCGCGGTTTCCACTTTTTTAATCAAGTGGTGATCAACGAACGGACCTTTCTTTAATGAACGTGCCATTGCCTATCAACCTCTGCGATCGCGCACGATGAACTTCTGGGTGCGCTTGTTCTTACGAGTTTTGTAACCCTTGGCCGGAGTGCCCCATGGGGAGACCGGATGCGGATTACCCTGACCTGCTTTCGCCTCACCACCGCCGTGCGGATGGTCGACCGGGTTCATGGCCGCGCCACGGACGGTCGGCTTGATGCCGCGCCAACGCTTGGCACCGGCTTTACCCAGTTTTTCAAGGCTGTGCTCTACATTGCCGACTTCACCGATGGTGGCGTAGCAGTCGACCGGCACCTTGCGCATCTCGCCGGAGCGCAGACGCAGCGTGGCGTAGCCGCCTTCACGGGTAATCAGCTGGGCACCGGCGCCTGCGGCGCGGGCCATCTGGGCACCCTTGCCCGGCTTCATTTCGATGCAATGCACGGTCGAACCGATCGGCATATTGCGCAGCGGAAGAGCGTTGCCCGCTTTGATCGGCGCATCCTTGCCGGCAATCAGCTGGTCGCCGACCTGCAGGCCTTTCGGCGCGATGATATAGCGGCGCTCACCGTCGGCATAGCACAGCAGTGCGATATGGGCGGTACGGTTCGGATCGTATTCAATGCGCTCAACGCGGGCAGGAATGCCCTCTTTGTTGCGCTTGAAGTCGATGATCCGGTAGGCCTGCTTGTGACCGCCGCCGATGTGGCGGGTGGTGATGCGGCCGTGGTTGTTGCGACCACCGGTCTTGGATTTCTTCTCAGTCAGCGCTTCCAGGGGACCGCCCTTATGCAGGCCGGTGGTGGAAACACGGACCATGGCGCGACGGCCAGGCGAAGTGGGTTTAAATGTCATCAATGCCATGGGTTCTGCCTCAGGCCTTTGCCATTACGTCGATCGACTGGCCTTCGGCCAGACGAACGTAAGCTTTACGCCAGTCTCCGCGGCGGCCGGCGCGATTACGGAAGGACTTGTTCTTGCCCTTCACGTTCAACACGTTGACCGATTCGACTTTCACGCTGAACAGGGACTCAACGGCGGACTTGACGTCGGCCTTGGTCGCGTTCTGGGCTACTTCGAACACGTACTGGTTGTCTTCTTGGATCCGGGCGGTCTTTTCGGACACGCGCGGGGCGCGGATTACTTGGAGCAGTTTTGCGGTGCTCATGCCAGCCACTCCTCTACTTTCTTGACGGCTTCAGCAGTCATGACCACGTGCTGGGCACCGACCAAAGCGGCCGGATCCAGACCCTGGACGTCGCGGATCTGCACGTACGGGATGTTGCGGGCGGCCAGATACAGGTTTTCCGAGCCGCTTTCAGTGACGATCAGCGGGCTGCCGACCTTCATTTCAGCAAGCTTGGCGACCAGGGCCTTGGTTTTCGGCTCGGCAACATCGAGGCTGTCGACCACGGTCAGACGCGACTGGCGGTTGAGTTCCGACAGAATCACGCTGATGGCGGCGCGGTACATCTTCTTGTTGACCTTCTGCTCGAAGCTGCGCGGCTTGGCTGCAAACGTGACACCGCCGCCGATGAAGATCGGAGCGCGGTAATCGCCGTGACGTGCACCGCCGCCCTTCTGCTTCTTGAATTTCTTGGTGGTGCCCGAGACTTCGGCGCGGGAGAGCTGCGCCTTGGTACCGGCACGACCGGCGTTGCGGAAGGCAACGACGACCTGATGCACCAGATCACGATTGAATTCGCGACCGAAGACCGCGTCGGAAACCGACAGGGCTTGGGCGCTACCTACTACTGAGAGTTCCATGCTTTGACTCCTCAACCCTTGGTGCCGGGACGGACGATGACATCGCCGCCGGGGGCGCCCGGAACGGCGCCGCGAACCGCAATCAGACCACGTTCAGCATCGACTTTGATGACTTCGAGGTTCTGCGTGCTTTGGTTCACCGCACCCATGTGACCGGACATTTTCTTGCCCGGGAAAACGCGACCTGGGGTTTGGCGCTGGCCGATCGAACCCGGGGAACGATGCGACAGCGAGTTACCGTGAGTGGCATCGCCCATTTTGAAGTTGTAACGCTTGATCGTGCCCTGGAAGCCTTTACCCTTGGTCACGCCCTGGACGTCGACGATCTGACCAACAGAGAAGATGTCGGCTTTGATTTCGCCACCCACTTCGAAGTTGCCGAGATCCTTGGCATCCACGCGGAATTCCCAAAGACCGCGACCCGACTCCACTTTCGCCTTGGCGTAGTGGCCGGTCAACGGCTTGCTGACCAGGGAGGCGCGCTTGGCACCGGCGGTAACCTGCACGGCAGAATAACCGTCGGTTTCGGCGGTCTTGATCTGGGTGATGCGGTTCGGGGTGGCCTCAATCAAAGTAACCGGCACGGACTGGCCGTCTTCGGTGAAGACACGGGTCATGCCGGCCTTGCGGCCAACCAAACCTAATTGATATTTAACGGTCATGTCCTACCTCAGTTCAGCTTGATCTGGACATCGACGCCAGCGGCGAGCTCGAGCTTCATGAGCGCGTCGACGGTCTTGTCGTTCGGGTCAACGATATCCAGCACGCGCTTGTGCGTACGGGTTTCGTATTGGTCGCGCGCGTCCTTGTCGACGTGCGGCGAAACGAGGATGGTGTAACGTTCGATCTTGGTCGGCAGCGGAATCGGGCCGCGCACTTGGGCGCCGGTACGTTTCGCGGTTTCGACAATCTCGCTGGCTGAGCGATCAATGAGACGATGATCGTACGCTTTCAGCCGGATTCGGATTTTTTGATCCGCCATGGCGAATTCCTTCAGTTATAAAGAGCGACAGAATCGGGAACACAGACGGTCCCGACCCCCTAAAAAAGCTCAGCGGATCGATACCTGATCCACTGAGCCGGTAATTGTAATACGCGCGAGAGCTGTCTGTCAACAGCGCGAACCCGTATCTTTACCCGTCCTGGGTGCGAACTCGAGGCACATCCTTGTCCTCATTTCGCTTGTGTTCAGCCGGCCATGACCGGCTGAGGGCAAATGACTTACTTGATGACTTTGGCCACCACGCCGGCGCCGACGGTACGGCCGCCTTCGCGGATCGCGAAACGCAGGCCTTCGGTCATGGCAATCGGGGCGATCAGGCTCACCACCATCTTCACGTTGTCGCCCGGCATCACCATTTCCACGCCTTCCGGCAACTGGCAGGCGCCGGTCACGTCGGTGGTGCGGAAGTAGAACTGCGGACGGTAGCCT
>JAJTGG010000014.1:33287-34476 GCA_021299355.1 Lysobacteraceae bacterium | reverse complement strand
GCCCGAGGATTCCCATGAACGCGCAACTCAATCCGCTGCAGCAGCAGGCCCAGACTCTTTCCGAATCGGTAACCGCGCCGATTCCCGGCTCCCGCAAAATCCATGTCGAAGGCTCACGCCCGGACATCCGCGTGCCGATGCGCGAAATCGCGCTGTCGCCGACGCCAAAGCTGTTCGGTGAAGACATCAACCATCCGTTCTGCGTATACGACACCTCCGGTCCGTACACCGATGCCGGCATTGCCATCGATCTGCTCGCCGGCTTGGCGCCGGTGCGCTCGGCCTGGATTGCCGAGCGCGGCGACAGCGAAATCCTGGGCGGTCTGAGTTCCGAGTTCGGCCGCTCCCGCGAACGCGACGCCGCGCTCGACGGCGTGCGTTTCGGCAACCGGCCACTGCCGCGGCGAGCGCTGGCCGGCGGCAATGTCAGCCAGATGCATTACGCCCGCCGGGGCATCATCACCCCGGAAATGGAATACATCGCCATCCGCGAAAACCAGCGTATCGATTCCATCAGCGACGCGCATCTGCTGCGCCAGCACCGGGGCGAGAATTTCGGCGCCAGCATTCCGCAGAAGATCACCCCCGAGTTCGTACGCAGTGAAGTGGCGCGTGGCCGTGCGGTGATTCCGGCCAATATCAACCATCCGGAATTGGAGCCGATGATCATCGGCCGCAATTTCCTGACCAAGGTCAATGCCAACATCGGCAATTCGGCGGTGTCTTCCGGCATTGCCGAAGAAGTGGAAAAGCTGGTCTGGTCGATCCGCTGGGGCGCGGACACGGTGATGGATCTGTCGACCGGCAAGAACATCCACGAAACCCGCGAGTGGATCCTGCGTAATTCGCCGGTACCGATCGGTACCGTCCCGATCTACCAGGCGCTGGAGAAAGTCGACGGCCGTGCCGAGGAACTGACCTGGGACATCTTCCGCGACACCTTGATCGAGCAGGCCGAGCAGGGCGTGGATTACTTCACTATTCACGCCGGCGTATTGCTGCGCTATGTGCCGATGACCGCCAAGCGCGTCACCGGCATCGTCTCGCGCGGCGGTTCGATCATGGCAAAGTGGTGCCTGGCGCATCACAAGGAAAATTTCCTGTACACGCATTTCGAAGACATCTGCGAAATCATGAAAGCCTACGACGTCAGCTTCTCGCTCGGCGATGGCCTGCGTCCGGGCTCGAT
>JAJTGG010000014.1:0-33238 GCA_021299355.1 Lysobacteraceae bacterium | reverse complement strand
ATGCACCTGATCAAGGAAAACATGGACAAGCAGCTGCGCGAGTGCGGCGAAGCGCCGTTCTATACACTCGGCCCGCTGACCACCGACATCGCGCCGGGCTACGACCACATCACCAGCGCCATCGGCGCGGCCATGATCGGTTGGTACGGCACCGCCATGCTCTGCTATGTGACTCCGAAGGAGCATCTCGGCCTGCCCAACAAACAGGACGTGCGCGAGGGCCTGATGGCCTACAAGATCGCTGCGCACGCCGCCGATCTGGCCAAAGGCCATCCGGGCGCGCAGGCGCGCGATAACGCACTGAGCAAAGCCCGTTTCGAATTCCGCTGGGAGGACCAGTTCAATCTCGGTCTGGATCCGGAACGTGCGCGCGAATACCATGATGAAACCATGCCCAAACAGGCGCACAAGGTCGCGCACTTCTGCTCAATGTGCGGGCCGCACTTCTGTTCGATGAAGATCAGCCAAGACGTGCGCGAGTTCGCCGACCAGCAGGATGTGGCCAAAGGCATGGCCGAGAAATCCCAGGAATTCCTGGCACAGGGTGCCGAGGTCTACCGGCCGGAATAGCCTTTATTGCCTGACTGGCGCGGCCTGCAGCGAAACCCACTTGCTGCCGCTGTCCAGTGCTTGCGTGCCGATTTCGCTGAAACCAAACCGGTCATGGAAGCGCCGCGACGGCTCGTTCGGTGGTTCGATATTGTATTCGCAGGTCAGCACCGGAACGCCCTGCGCACGTGCATGTTCGAACAGCGCCTCGTACAGGCGGGTGCCGAGTTTCAGTCCGGCATGTTCCGGTGCGATGACGATCCGGTCGATGTATAGAAATACCGGATACCGTGCAGCGAAGAAATCATAATTGGGATTGGCGTAGCCGGCGCGTTCGCGCATGGCCAGCAGAAAGCCGACGACGGTGCCGTCAACGGTAATAACCCAGTTGCAATTTGCCATCGTCTGCAATTCCTTCAGCCGCAAAGCATCCATCGCACTGGTGTGCTGCACGGCGGCGGAATTTAGTTCGACGATCCGCTCGAAGTCGCCTTGCGATATATCGCGGATGGCAATTCTATACATCATTGGGTCCGCCGTAAACCGAGGGTTTCTTTGGTAGACCGGGGACTGTAGGTGAACCATTCAAAATCGGCATAATTATCTGACTTCAATCCGTTTGATGTTGCGTACAGACCGATAAAAACACCGGTGTAGTTGAAGCCGCGAAGCACAGCAGGAGAGAGTGTCGAGCCATCGATTACTGGACCTGTCGCCAACCATGACTTGCCATCCAATGAAAAATAAAATTGGTAAGCAAGTGCATTGCCAGTGACCTTTAGGAAAACTTTTGTTTCCGATATGGCCTGTTCCGATAAAATAGTCGGCCCGGCCTCGGTCATTTGAGAGACGCGGATGACATTTTTCCCGCTTACCGATTTGGCCAAAGTCATCGCATATGCCGCATTGTCTTTTTGAACGATGGCAAGGCCGGCTTCTTCATGATGTTCCGGTGAAAAGGCCATTACAGTGCTGGATTCGAACTGGAAATGGCGTTGTCGAATGCCGACAAAACTGTATTGAGTACGTTCGGCAAAAGCACCCGGTTGTGGAAACAGCCTTAGTTCGCCTGTATTGTCCCGAAGGTTGTGGAAAGGACGGATTGGTGCACGCCGGAACGTCCATTCGGGATTCAACGCCGTGGTATTGAATTCATCCCTGAATTCGGCAGGGGCTGCCTGGGGTAGGGCGGGAAAAGGCAATGGAAAATGAGATTCCACTTTGCCGCTATCCGGGCTGAACACCGGAAAGGTCTGCTTGTTTTCTTTCCACCATTCGCGCTCGCTTTCCCAGAGGACCGGCACCAGAAACGTCTCTCTCCCCAGAATGCCATGTCTGCCATCCAGTAGCCGCCAGCCCAACGCCACCGCATACCACCGACCATCATCGAGTTCAACCAGATCGGCATGTCCAATCCCGGTAATCGGATGGTCGTAGCTGAGGTTGCGGTGCGTGAGAACCGGGTTTCGTGGGTTGTTTTTGTAGGGGCCGGTGACGATGTCGGCCACTGAGATGGAAACGGCATGTTCATAGGATGTGCCACCCTCAGCGATCAGAAGATAATATCGTCCATTCCGTTTGTAGATATGCGGACCTTCTGCCCAGACGCCCTGGCAGCAACCGCGTCCGATGAAATGTCTGGGGCCTTTCAGGACAAAACGCTTTAGGTCAAGCTCCTGCAACCAAATCTCAGCCTGTCCATCGAATTCGGGATTCGGAGGAATCCAGTTTGCCGTATACCAGACACGACCGTCATCATCGAAGAACAGCGAGGGATCGATGCCAACGGCATCGTTAATGATTTTCGGTGCGGACCATGGTCCTTCAGGATTTCTTGCCGTGACGATGAAGCTGGCCATCTTCCCATCAACGATACGGGTAGTGACGACATAGAAAGTACCTTGATGGTAACGGATGGTTGCTGCCTGCACGCCGCCGCTGGATTCAACCGTGTGGAGGCCGGAAACATTGGAATCTGAAAGCGCATGTCCGATCAAGGTCCAATTTACCAAGTCGCGGCTTTTGTAAATGGGAAGCGCCGGAAAGTATTCAAAGCTGGAGCTGACCAGATAGAAGTCCTGACCAACACGGACGATCGAAGGATCTGGCGCGAAACCCGGTATTACGGGATTGCTGAATTTCCCGGAAGCTGCTGCATACTCATGCCCGGCTGGCATTGCAAATGCCAGACCAGAGGCGAGAGACATAAGTAAAGCCAGAAAAGGATTTTTCATTGACGGCATGCCGAACTCCGGTTTGTAAAGTTGAAGAGGAATCAAAATTTCTGAAAGGAGCTCATGGCAGTTGCAGTAGTGCGACCGGCGCCCGCCCGCTGGCGGCGCTGATCAGGCCGAGAACGCGTGCCGGCTCGCTGCCCAGCCAGTCCCAGTGGAAACGCCAGGTCCAGTTATGTGCGCCGATGGTGCCGGGCACGTTCATGCGGTGTGCACCGTCCAGGCCGAGCACATCCTGCAGCGGAAATACCGCGATGTTCGCCACCGAATTGCAGCAGGCACGGATCATCGCCCAATGCGCATTGTCGGCATCGGTGGCCAGATAACTGCCGGCATAGACGCGTTCGCGCTCGCTGGCCGAATCCCACCAGCCGTGCACGGTGTCGTTATCGTGGGTCCCGGTATAGGCCACGAAATTCCGGCCCCAGTTATGTGGCAGGAAATCGTCCGTGCCGTCGGTGCCGAATCCGAACTGCAGGATTTTCATGCCGGGAAAGGCGAAGCAGTCACGCAGGGCGATGACGTCTTCGGTGATCAGACCGAGATCTTCAGCGACGATCGGAAGGCGTCCGAGTGTGTGCTCGATGGCCTCGAACAACGCCTTGCCCGGTCCGGGAATCCAACGGCCTTCTTCGGCAGTCGGACAGCTCGCGGGAATTTCATAATAGCCGGCGAAGCCGCGGAAGTGATCGATGCGGAACACATCGGCCTGGTTCAGCGCGCGCTTCAGGCGATCGCTCCACCAGGCGTAATTTTCTTGCGCCATTTTGTCCCAGTGGTACAGCGGATTGCCCCAGCGCTGTCCCGTCGGCGCCATCGCATCCGGCGGACAGCCGGCGACCACGGTTGGCTGGAAATGCTGATCCAGCGTGTATAGATCCGGCCGCGACCAGCAGTCGGCGCTGTGGTGCGCGATGAAGATCGGCAGATCGCCCATGATGGCGACGCCTTTGCCATTGGCGTACTGCTTGAGCGCGGCCAGCTGGGTGTCGAAGCACCACTGCACAAACGCCCAGAATGCGATTTCATCCTGCAGACGCGTTCGTGCGTCGGCCAGAGCGGAGGTTTCGCGACGGCACAATGCCTCCGGCCAGTGCCACCAGGCCTTGCCGGCGTTTTCGGTTTCCAGGGCCATGAACAGCGCGTAATCATCCAGCCAGGACGCTTCGCGGCTGCGCCATGCGGAAAACGCGGCCTGTTCGCCAGCATTGTTCTTGGCCACAAAGCCGGCAAATGCGGCGCGCAGCTGGATCAGCCGCCAAGGCACCACCTTTGCGAAATCCACGCGCAATGCGTTGAATCCATCCTTCGGCATTTCCGGTTTGCCCAGCCAGCCGGCCATCAGCAGCGGCTCAAGCGCCACCATCAAGGGCGATCCGGCAAAGGCCGACACGCTCTGGTACGGCGAGTCGCCGGGTCCGATTGGCGTGGTCGGCAGCCACTGCCAGATCTTCTGTCCGGCCGATGCCAGCCAGTCGACGAATCGGAATGCATCCGGTCCGAAGTCGCCGATGCCGTTTGGGCCGGGCAGTGAAGTGACATGCAGCAGCACACCGGCTTGGCGTTGTTGCAGATCGATCATGGATGAAACTCCTGTGCAATTTGGGCGCGCGCGAGAATCAGCAGAGAGTGCGCGGGAACGTTGATATGATAAATCGGTTCGTGCGAGGCCGCTGCTTCCGGTGCGGTGGTATCCAGCACGATCCGCCACGGACCATGCGCGAGAGCGACCTCGCGGTCGGCGTTCTGCGGGTTGAACACTACGCAGGAATCCGGCACCGCCTCCGCGCTGTCCTGCACCTGGCAGGCGAACACGCTGTCGCTGCGGTCGTGCCAGTCGGCAATGGCCATGCGTTCGCCGGCTGCGGTATACCAGTGCAACTGCGGTGTGCTGCCAGTGTCGCCTTCGTCGGCGAACCAGCGCGGATGGCGCAGCAGCGGATTGATGCGGCGAAGCGCCGCCAGCTTCGAAACCAGCAGGGCCGTGCCCGGATCGCGGTCGCCGGCGGACCAATCCAGCCAGCCGGTGGGATTGTCCTGGCAGTAGGCATTGTTGTTGCCGTTCTGCGAGTTGCCAAGTTCATCGCCGGCGCACAGCATCGGTGTGCCCTGTGCCACCATCACCGTCGCCAGCAGGGCGCGCCGAACACGAATGCGTATATCGCGGATGGCGGCATCATGGCTGTCGCCTTCGGCACCGAAGTTGACGCTGATCTCATGGGCATGGCCGTCACGGTTGTCTTCGCCGTTGGCCTGATTTCGTTTCTGGGTGTAACTCACGGCATCCTGCAGCGTGAAGCCGTCATGCGCGGCCACGAAATTGACACTGGCGACCGGCTGCCGGCCACCATGGTGGAACAGGTCGCTCGATCCGGTAACCCGGCGCGCGAATTCACCGCGGCTGACGCCGGTACCCAGCCAGTAGCCGCGCACGGCATCGCGGAAGCGGTCATTCCACTCCAGGAATTTTCCGGGGAAACGGCCAAGCTGATAACCGCCGGGGCCAGTGTCCCAGGGCTCGGCGATCCAATGCACACCGGCCAAAACCGGATCCTGGCGCAATGCCGTGAAAAACGGAGCCGAGGCATCGAAGCCCTGCCGGGTGCGGCCGAGCACCGGTGCCAGATCGAAACGGAAGCCGTCAACACCCATCACTTCGACCCAATAGCGCAGCACATCCATCACGAACTGCGCCACACGCGGATGTACCACGCGCAGGGTGTTGCCGCAGCCACTGTGATTTTCGTAACGGCTGCGGTCATCGGGCGACAGCATGTACCAGCTGGCATTATCGAGGCCGCGGAAACTTAAGGTCGGGCCGTCGGCACCGCCTTCTGCAGTGTGATTGAACACCACATCAATGACCACTTCCAGACCATGCGCATGCAGGGTGTGTACCATCTGCCGGAATTCTTCGCGCTGCGTCTCCGGCGTTCTAGCCGCACACAGACGCGGATCCGGACAGAAAAAACCGATCGGATTGTATCCCCAGTAGTTGATCAGGCCTTTTTCGGTCAGATGCCGCTCGCTGAGTGCGTACTGCACCGGCAGCAGAGACAGTGTGGTGACTCCAAGCTTTTTGAAATGTGCGATGGCCGCCGGATGCGCGAGCGCCGCGAAACTGCCACGCAGTTCCTCCGGAATGCCCGGCAGCTGCATGCTGAAACCTTTGGCATGCAGTTCGTACAGCACCACGTCGGCCGCGGCATGGCGCGGCCGGTTGCCGCTGCCCGGTCCCGGCCCTGGATCGGCCAGCACACGGCTTTTCAGTGAACTGGCGCCGTTGTCGCAGGCGTCGGCAAGGCGGTCGCCTTCCGGGTGATCACGCAGACAGCCATGGTGTTGGTCCTGCCAGTCGAAATGGCCTTCGATGGCGCGCGTATAAGGATCAAGCAGCAGTTTGTTGGCATTGAAACGCCTTCCGTTTTCCGGCCGGTATTCGCCGTGCGCGCGGTAGCCGTAATACAGTCCTGCCGTGGCGCCGTCAAGAAAACCATGAAAGATGCCGTCGTCCGGACCGTGTAAACGGTAGCGTTTCAGTTCGGTGGCGCCATCATCGGCATACAGACAGAGCTCGATGGCTTCGGCACGCTGCGAAAAGACCGCGAAGTTGACGCCGCTTTCGCCGGCATGCGCGCCCAGTGGCGCATCCCGGCCGGGCTCAAGGCGTTCGGGCAGGACGTTCACGGCAAGGGCACCAGAAATATGGTGGATAGCGGCGGCAGGGTTACTGTTAATGAACGGGCATGACCATCGGCGGCAACGGCCTGGCACTGCAGAACCGCGCCGGTATTGCCGACGTCACTGCCGCCGTAGTGATGCGAATCGGTGTTCAGTGCTTCTTGCCAGCACGATGCCAGCGCATCCGGCAGGCCGACGCGGTAAGCCGGACGCGGTACCGGTGTCATGTTGCAGAGCACCATGACGGCATTGCCGTTACCGTCAGAGCGCAGCCAAGACAGCACCGAGTTATCGGCATCGCCGCCATTGAGCCATTGGAAGCCTTCCGCTTCGCAGTCTTTGGCATGCAGTGCCGGCCGTTCACGGTACAGCGCATTGAGATCGCGGATCAGGCGCTGGATGCCGGCATGTTGTGCATGTTCCAGTAGCTGCCAGGGCAGTTCCCGATCGTGATGCCATTCATCCGGCTGCGCGAATTCCTGCCCCATGAACAGCAGCTTCTTGCCGGGATGGCCCCACATGAAGCCGAAGTAGGCGCGCAGGTTGGCAAAGCGCTGCCAGTCGTCACCGGGCATCTTGGCCAGCAGCGAGCCCTTGCCGTGCACCACTTCATCGTGCGAAAGCGACAGCATGAAATTCTCGCTGAAGGCATACACCAGGCTGAAGGTGATTTTGTCGTGGTGCCAGCGCCGGTGCACCGGATCCTCGTGCATGTACTGCAGGGAATCGTTCATCCAGCCCATGTTCCATTTGAAATGGAAACCCAGACCGCCGGCATGCACCGGGGTGGTCACGCCCGGAAAAGCGGTCGATTCCTCGGCGACGGTGATGGCGCCGGGGCTACCGCCGATTTCGGTATTGATGCGCTGGAACAGGGATATCGCTTCCAGATTCTCCCGGCCACCGAAAGCATTCGGCAACCATTCGCCGGCCTTGCGCGAGTAATCGCGGTATAGCATCGAAGCAACGGCATCGACCCGCAGGCCATCGACGCCCCAGCGTTCGATCCAATAGCGGGCACTGCCGCTCAGGAAGTTACGGACTTCATTGCGGCCGAAATTGTAGATGGCGGTGTTCCAGTCGTGGTGCCAGCCCTCGCGCGGGTCGGCATATTCGTAAAGCGCCGAGCCATCGAACTGCGCCAGACCATGGGTGTCAATCGGAAAATGCGCGGGGACCCAGTCCAGCAACAGGCCGAGACCCTGCGCATGGCAGGCGGCGACGAAGCGGCCGAAACCCTCTGGCGGACCAAAACGCGCACTCGGCGCGAACAGACCGAGGGTCTGGTAGCCCCAGGAGCCGTCAAACGGATGTTCGCTGATCGGCATCAGCTGCACATGGGTAAAGCCCAGCGATGCCGCATACGCCGGCAAGGTTTCGGCCAGCTCATCCCAATTGGCGAATCCACCGTCCGCGCCTTTACGCCAGGATCCGGCATGCACTTCATAGACGCTGATCGGCGCGTCACGCCGGTTGGCGGCAATGCGTGTCTGTGGCAACGGCTTCATCGCCGGCAAGTCCATGACCCGGCTGGCGGTGCCTGGGCGAAGTTCGGCGGCGCGTGCATACGGATCGGCTTTGGCCGGCAACAGGCTGCCATCGGCGCCGATGATTTCGAATTTGTACAGATCACCGGCGGTGGCATGCGGAATGAAGATTTCCCAGATGCCGGCGCTGTGGTGCAGACGCATCGGGTGCCGGCGGCCGTCCCAGACATTGAAGCTGCCAATCGTGCTGACCCGACGCGCATTCGGTGCCCAGACCGCGAAACGCACGCCGTCAATGCCATCAGCCCGTTGCGGGTGTGCACCGAGTACGGTGTAGGGTGCAGGGTGGTTGCCATCGCGTAGCAGCTCAAGATCGCGCTCGTCGATCTGTGGCCCGAATGCGTAGGCATCGTGCAATTCGATTTCGCCCTGCGGCCAGCGAATGTGCAGCCGGTAAGTGAAGGGTTTGCGTCGGCGCGGAATGGCGGCTTCGAACAGACCACCGGCATGACGCAGTGGCAAAGGGCAGAGCACTTTGCCGCTGGTTGCATCGATTACCGTGACCTGTTCCGCGCCAGGCAACAATGCCCGTAGCCAGAGCCGGTCATCGATGCCGGCGTGCAGGCCAAGCACGGCGAAGGGATCGGCATGACGTGCCGCTAGGAGATCGGCGGCGTCACGCGCCTCAAGCATGCCGTGTGCCGGAATCCAGGCTGGCAGCGGACCAGACACGGGTCACATAATCACGGATGGTGCGGTCGGCGGAGAAGCCGCCCATGCCGGCGATATTACGGGCGACCGCGGCCTGCCAACGGGCAGGTTGTGCATAGAGGGCATCCACGCGCTGCTGCGCGGCCACGTAGTCGGCGAAATCGGCGAGCAGGAAGTAGCGGTCGCGTCCGATCAGATCATCGATCAGGACTTTGTAGCGTGTCGGTTCACCGGGGCTGAAGGTGCCGCGGCCGATGGCGTCGAGCACCGCATGCAAGACCGGATTCTGCTGGGCGATCCACAAGGGCAAATAGCCGAGATCGCGCAGTTTTTCGATACCGTCGGCGCGGTGGCCGAAAACGAACACCTCCGATTCGCCGATGGCTTCCGCCATTTCGATGGTGGCGCCATCCCAGGTACCGATGGTCAGCGCGCCATTCAGCGCGAACTTCATGTTGCCGGTTCCCGAGGCTTCGGTGCCGGCGGTGGAAATCTGTTCGGACAGATCAGCGGCAGGAATGATGGTTTCGGCCAGACTGACACCGTAATTGGGCAGAAACACCAGCTTCAGCCGGCCCTGCAGGCGCTCGTCGGCGTTGATGACACGGCCGATATCGTGGGCCAGACGGATGATCTGCTTCGCGGTGTGATAAGCCGACGCCGCTTTTCCGGCGATGATGACCGTGCGCGCCTGCCAGCCGTTGCCGTCCGGGCCGCCCGGATCGGCGAGCATGGCCTGGTAGCGGGCGACCACATGCAGCAGATTCAGCAACTGGCGTTTGTATTCATGGATGCGCTTGACCTGCACATCGAACAGCGAACGGCTGTCGACGCGGATGCCGGTATCGCACAGGATGCGTTCGGCCAGCCGCGCTTTGTTGGCGAATTTGATCAGGCCCAGACTTTGGCCGAGCACCGGATCGTCGGCCTGGGCACGCAGGGCTTTCAATCCGTCCAGATCGCGTCGCCAACCGATTCCGATACGGGCATCGAGCAGCGTGGACAGCCCCGGATTGGCCTGCTGCAGCCAGCGCCGTGGCGTGACGCCGTTGGTGACGTTGTGGAAGCGCTCGGGAAACAGTCGGGCGTAATCGGCGAAGATGGTATCGACCATCAACTGCGAATGCAGGGTCGCAACGCCGTTCACCCGGTGCGATGCGACTACCGCCAGCGCCGCCATACGCACATGGCGGACGCCGCTTTCATCGATCAAGGAGACACGTTTGGCCAGCTCCTCGTCGTCCGGGAAGCGTGCGCGCACATCGGCCAGAAACCGGTAGTTGATGTCGTAGATGATTTCCAGATGGCGCGGCAGTAGTGCCTCCATCAGGGCCACCGGCCAGGTTTCCAGGGCTTCCGGCATCAGGGTGTGATTGGTGTACGACACCGCTTCGCGGGTGATGCGCCAGGCCTCGTCCCATTTTATGCCATGTTCGTCGACCAACAGGCGCATCAGTTCCGCCGGCGCCAGGGCCGGATGGGTATCGTTCAGATGGATGGCGTTGTGACGTCCGAGCGAGTCGAGCGTGCCGAATTCGGCCAGATGGCGCTGCAGCAGATCCTGCAGCGAGGCACTGACCAGAAACGCTTCTTGGCGCAGACGCAGTTCGCGGCCGGCGGCGTGGCTGTCATCGGGATACAGTACCCAGTTCAGCGCATCGGCCTGCCATTCGGGCTTGGCGGCGGCGGCATAATCGCCGCGTACCACGGCCTGGAAATCGACAGCCTGTTCGGGAAGCGCCTGCCATTGACGCAGTGTGGATACCCGCTTGCCGTGATGCGCGGGAACGATGAAGTCAAAGGCCCGCGCCCGGATGCGTTCGGCTGGAACCCACTGGCGGACTCCGCTGCGGTCGCTTTCCACGCGGCCACCGGCCCGGGTGGATTCGACACGGCCGCCGAAACCGACGGAATATTCGATGTTGCTGCGTTCGATGTCCCACAATCCGCCATCACGCAGCCAGTCATCGGCGGTCTCCACCTGCACGCCGTCGGGGGTGGTCTGTTTGAACATGCCGAAGCGGTAGCGCAGGCCGTAGCCGAACGAGGGCAATTCCAGTTCGGCAAAGGCGTCCAGAAAGCAGGCCGCCAGACGACCAAGTCCGCCGTTGCCGAGCGCGGCATCGGGCTCGCTTTCCAGTACATCGCTCCAGGCGATGCCACGATCCGCCATCAAGGCGCGCAGGCTCGGTTCCAGACCGAGCGCCGCCAGGGCATTGCCCATCGCGCGGCCCATCAGGAATTCCATCGAAAGGTAGTGCACGCGCCGGCATGGCGCGTCCTTGCCGCGCATGGCATCGGCTTTCTGGGTTTCGGCCCAGCGCTCCGCCAATGCTTCTCGGCAGGCTTCTGCGGCCAGGCGCAACGCGGTGCGTGCGTTCAGTTCGCCTGCCTGCTGGGCGAGCAGTTGATTGAAACGGGTCAACACCGCATTTTGCAGGGTGTCACGGGTGTCGGTATCCAGCGGGGATGCGGTGTCATTCATGGGTTGGCAGGCGGGCAGTTCATCATTGTGGGAATAACGCCACGCCGGCGTCATTGAAACCACAGCCAGTGTAGAAGCCACGACCCTGCGGAGCAAGGAAAATGCAAACGTATTCATGCCGTTGGGGTTAAGATAAGTCCATGAAACGTCGCACATTACTGCAATTCAGCGCGGGTCTGCCCTTGGCTTTGGCGACGGCTCGGATTCAGGCGCAGGATCCGTTCTGGACACGGGTGTTCGCCGTCATGCCGGAGCCCTTCGCAAGTATGCCCGGCAAGCCGGACTACCGTATCCAGATCCTCTGCCAATTCCGGCGGCGCACCAAGCGGTGGCGAAAGCACAGCTGGCAGTTGCAGCCCGAGCGCTGGTTCAGCACCGGCAGCGTGGCCAAGTTGCCGATAGCTCTGCTGGCCTGTGAACGCATTGCGGCCATGGGGCTCGATTTGGGCGCACAGATCGGATTCATCCAGCCGCCGATTGGTGGTGAGTGGCCGGATGACGAGCCAGATTTTGAATCCCTGCGCCGCAGTCTGACCCGCATCTTCACCATGAGTGAAAACCCGCCGTTTAACCGGCTATATGATTTTCTCGGCGTCGACGCCATCCATGACCGCTTTGCCGCGCTCGGGTATCCGGCAGCCCGGCTAATCAGCCGCATGAGCGCGCCGGTCCGCGACAATACCCGGACCCGCGCAGGGCAGGTGCAGGACGGCAACGGCCGCGTCCATGCCGAATTTCCGGAACGCGTCGGCCGGGTGCGCCGGTTTCCATTTGCCGATGCTCGTACCGGCTCGGGATTTCTGCGCGATGACGGCATTCTGGAACCCGGCCCGCATGATTTTTCGGCGGCAAATTTCATCGCGCTTACCGACTCGCAGCAGATGTTGAAAGCACTGATCGATTCCGCGTCGGTGCCGGCGCATCAGCGTTGGGCGATTCCGGAAGCCATGCGTGCTGAACTGCTGCGGATCATGGCGATGCTGCCCAGGGAAAGCAAAGACCCGGCGTATCCCGAAACCGAATATCCCGATGGCTATGCACGGTTTTTCATGCTTGGCGACCGCCGGGCACGCAAACCCGATGGCCTGCATCTGATTGGAAAAGTCGGTAATGCCTATGGTTTCGTGACCGATGTCGAATACATTAGTGCCGACCTGTCCGACATCGAGTGTCTGTTATCGGCGAATGTGTATGTGAATGCTGATGGTATCTTCAATGACGATAAGTATGAATACGAAACGCTCGGCTATCCGTTTCTGGCAACGCTTGGCCGTGCGGTCTGGCAGGTTCTGAACGAACCACAATGAAACAGCAGTGGCTGTCAAACCGGAAAAATATGGCGGCCACAAGAATATTTTTCTCGAAATCGCAGTGGCGTGTGTTTGCTTGTTTTTTTAATGAAGTATTGGGCACATAGAGAAAGTCAATTTCGCTTGGTGTTTATGACCCTGGAACTACTTTAGTCAGAGGGCTTCCACCCAGACCGGGACGCCATTCAGAGCGGCGTTGCCGGACGGGCCATCAAGAGCGGTCCGGCCGGTGAGGTCGTTGTAGCTGGGGCCGGTCACAGCCTCGGCACGGCGCAGTTGAAGGCCGACACGTTGGTGACCGAAGCCATGCGGCAGGCACACCACGCCGGGACGAACGGCATCGCTGACCTTGACCGCAACGGCGATGCTGCCGTTCTGGGAGCGTACCCGCACCGTGTGGCCATCGCTCAGTTTGCGCCGATCCAGATCATCGGCATGCATCCACAGCTCATGCCGTGTTGGCCCCTTCACCAACCGCGGCGCATTGTGCATCCAGGAATTGTTGCTGCGGATGTCGCGTCGGCCAATGAGCAACAGGGCGTCTTCGGTCCGCTGCTGCATCGGCATTGCCGCCAAGTCAGCCAGTGCTTTCATGAACAGCGGAGGCGCCGCTTCGATGCAGGCGCTTGCGGTTTCAAGGCGTGCCAGCAGGCCGGGCCGCAGTGGTCCGAGGTCGAGTCCGTGTTCGGCGGATTCCAGCTCCGCCAGGCCCAGGCCGGAACTGCCCCGCGCCAGCCCGGCGGCGATGAGTGCTTTCGGCGGTGGCAACGTCCGCCATTCGCGTCCGCTGGCAGCCGCGAAGGCGGCGCCGAGACCGTTGATGATTTCCCAGTCGGCACGCTCTTCCGATGTGCGTTCCTGCACGGGCCGGTTCAAACGCGCCACCCGGCGCACGGCAAAGGCATTGAATACCGAATCGTAATGATCCTGGGTCAGAAAGGACGCCGGCGGCAGAATCAGATCGGCGTGGCACGTGCTTTCATTGATGTAGATATCGATGCTGAGCATGAACTCCAGTCCGGATAGTGCTGCATCCACAGCAACGCCGTCGGGCGTGGACAGCACCGGATTGCCGGCGCTGGTAATCAGTGCGCGGATCTGTCCCGTGCCGGGCGTGCTGATTTCCTCGCACAGGGCCGATACCGGCAGCTCGCCGGCGAATTCCGGCAGTTTGCGTACGCGGCTGTGCCATCGCCCGCGCGCGCCGGGCGAGGTGCCGGGTCCGGTAATCGGAAGCGCCGCGTCATTCACCAGTGCACCGCCGGGCTTATCCAAATTGCCGGTATACAGATTGATCAGTTGCAGTAGCCATTGGCACAGGCTGCCATGCGCCTGTACCGAGACACCCATGCGGCCATAGGCGACGGCGCGTTCTGCCTGGTAGAAATCGGAGGCCATGCGCGTAATGGATTCGGCCGGAATGCCGGTAAGCGCTTTGACGTCGGCTTGTGCGAATGCGCCAATGGCGGTCATGGCTTCTTCAAAACCCTGCAGTTTTCCGGCGTAGGCATTCAAACGCGGCGGTCCCTGCTGCTGCAGGGCCTGCAGGAAGGCAATCAGAAAATAGACGTCGCCGGCGGGAGTGATGAAATGATGTTCGCTGGCGAGCTCGGCGGTTTCAGTCCGGCGCGGGTCGATGACCACCAGTTTGCCGCGTGCGGTCAACGCCTTGATGCGCGCGCGCACATCGGGCACCGTCATCAGGCTGCCATTTGAAGCGATCGGATTGGCGCCGAGCATCAGGAAATAATCGGTGTGATCGATATCGGGAATCGGCAGCAGGAATTGATGACCGTACATCTGGGCATTCACCAGCTGGTGCGGCCATTGGTCGACCGAGGATGCGCTGAACATGTTCGGGCTGCGGATCAGCTTCAACAGAAACGGCAGATAGGCGATGTGTCCGAAATGATGCACATTCGGATTGCCCAGATACACGCCGATGGCGGCGGCGCCATGTTCGGCCTGGATGGCGGCCAGACGTTCCCCCGCAAAGGCGAAGGCCTCGTCCCAGTCGATTTCACGCCATTGTCCGTTCTCGCGTCGCATTGGTCGGCGCAGGCGGTCGGGATCGTTTTCCAGATCGAGGATGGCGTTGCCCTTCGGGCAGATGTGACCGCGGCTGAATGGGTCGGCCGTGTCGCCACGGATGGCGGTGAGGCGGTCGTCTTCGTACTGCAGTTCGAGGCCGCAGATGGCTTCGCATAGCGGACAGGCGCGGAACTTGGAATGGCGGGCCATGACTGTAATCTCCCGGTGGTCGGAATTGCCGTTTCGGCAGCTGGCCGAGTTGTCTGCCCGATTCTAGCAAGCCCTGTCCTAAAAAAACCGCTTTTCGGCGGTTTTTTCAGGCTTAGAAATTCGGCTTTTCCGGTGCATCCTCGAAGCGGGTGACCGATTCAAGAATGATGCGTTTGGCTTCCTTGGCGCCGCCCCAGCCGTCGAGCTTGACCCATTTATCTTTTTCAAGGTCCTTGTAGTGCTCGAAGAAATGGCCGATACGGTCGAGCCAGTGCTGCGACACCTGGCCGATGTCATTGATGTGGGAGTAGCCGTCGAATACCTTGTCGATCGGCACCGCCACCAGCTTCTCGTCGGAACCAGCTTCGTCCTTCATGCGCAGGACACCGACCGGACGGCAGCGGATAACCGAGCCCGGGACCAACGGCAGCGGCAGAATGACAAGTACATCTGCCGGATCGCCATCGCCGCACAGGGTGTGCGGAATGTAACCGTAATTGCAGGGGTAGCGCATCGGCGTCGACAGGATACGGTCGACGAAAATGGCGCCGGTGGCCTTGTCGACCTCGTATTTCACCGGTTCGGCGTCTTTCGGGATTTCGATGATGACGTTTACTTCGTTCGGAACGTCTTTACCGGTCTGTACCAGATCCAGGCCCATGGCTTACTCCTTAATTGCAAGGCGTGCATCATACCCTAGCCGGACTGAATAATCACTCAACAGAGCCGGCGCGGCATACTCCGGGAAAACCGCGGCGGGCGGCAATGCGGCGGTTTGACTTCAATCAAGGGGCGTGGGCGGATATGCGCTAGACTGGGTCCATCAGTACCTACAACAAGGAGCTTTTCATGCAATCATCCATGCTTTCCCATTCACTTGCCGTCGAATTTCCGGAGCTCAGCGAGAAAATCCATGCGCTTAAGGCCAGCAACCATCATTTCGTCCGTCTGCTTGCCGAGCATGATGCCATCGATCAGCGCATCATCCGCGATGAGGAAAAAATTGAGCCCTTGAATGATGAAACCCTGCACGAACTGAAACAGCAGCGCCTGAAACTGAAGGACGAGCTCTATCAGATGGCCACGGCCGCTTGAACGCCGGCGACTGAATTAAAAAAGCGTCTTCGGGCGCCTTTTTCGTGGATTCAGCTTTGCGGAATCGCCGGTGGAATTCAACCGGGCAGCGTGCCGCTCTGCGCTATCCAGCGTCCAATCAGCAGCACGGTTGCGATGACCGCCGACAAGCCGATGGTGAAACCGATGATGCCGGCGATAAATGAAATCAGCATCAGCAGTCCGTCGCGCTCGACCATGGCGAAACCGAAAAGGGCGATGGCAATCCCTGGCGGCACGTTGGTGAACGGTCCAGGCAGCAAAATCACCGAGGCCAGAATGAAACAGGAGACCGCGGCAATCCGGTTCACGGCAGATCCGGTCAATACGTGCCAGCGCGGTTTGGCGAAACGCTCCAATCGCAACAGCCATTTTTCTTTGCTTTGGATACCGGCCTGAACGGTATCGGCCGAGAATTGCTTGCCATCGAAACGTTTCGGCATGGTCGGCCGGTGCCGGCCGAGTGCCTGTTGTGCGGAGAACAGCAGAATCGGGACGGCCATCACCGAACACAGGCCGGTGGGTAGTGCGGCGGCCAACATTCCAAACAGGATGTAAACAAATCCGAAACCACGCGGGCCCATGGCATTCAGCAGGTCGCTCAAATGGATATGTCTTCCGCGATAGCCGTCCAGTAGATGGATTAATGCGGCATGCAGAGGGCCATCATGGGCGGGAGCGGATTGTGCGGGTGGCGTGGACTCCATCGGCACAGTATGGCGTAGCGTCACCAGGAGTGGGTGAACCCTTCATGAAAAACCCCGCCGAGGCGGGGTTTTTCATCAAACGGATAGGGCCTGATCAGGCCAGGAACGGAATCAGCAACAGGGCAACAATGTTGATGATCTTGATCAGCGGGTTGATGGCCGGGCCGGCGGTGTCCTTGTACGGATCGCCGACGGTGTCGCCGGTCACCGCGGCTTTGTGGGCTTCAGAACCTTTGCCGCCGTGATGGCCTTCTTCGATGTACTTCTTGGCGTTATCCCAGGCGCCGCCGCCGGTGCACATCGAGATGGCCACGAACAGGCCGGTCACGATGGTACCCATCAGCAGGCCGCCGAGGGCATCGGCGCCGAGGGTCATGCCGACCACGACCGGAATCAGCAACGGCAGCAGCGAGGGCACGATCATTTCGCGGATGGCGGATTTGGTCAGCAAATCGACGGCTTTGTCGTACTGCGGTTTGCCCGTTCCTTCCATGATGCCCGGGATTTCGCGGAACTGGCGACGGACTTCCTCGACCACCGCGCCGGCGGCGCGGCCCACGGCCTGCATGGCCATGGCACCGAACAGATACGGAATCATGCCGCCGATCAGCAGACCAATGACCACCTGCGGGTTGTCGATGGAGAAGTTGACCGGTGCGAAGCCTTCGCCGCGTTCGGCCAACTTGTGCGAGTAATCGGCGAACAGCACCAGAGCGGCCAGACCGGCCGAACCGATGGCATAACCTTTGGTAACCGCCTTGGTGGTGTTGCCGACGGCGTCGAGGGCGTCGGTGGTAACGCGGATTTCCTTGTCCATGCCCGACATTTCAGCGATGCCGCCGGCGTTATCGGTAATCGGACCGTAGGCATCGAGCGCGACGATCATACCCGCCATCGACAGCATAGCGGTCGCGGCCACGGCCACGCCGTAAAGGCCGGCGAGGTGGTAGCAGCCGTAAATCGAAGCAGCCACGGCCAGCACCGGCGCGGCGGTCGATTTCATCGACACCGCCAGACCGGCGATGACATTGGTACCGTGCCCGGTTTCGGAGGCTTTCGCCACATCCTGCACCGGTGCAAATTCGGTTGCGGTGTAGTATTCGGTAATCACCACCAGCGCAGCTGTCAGTGCCAGTCCGATCAGTGCGCACCAAAAAATGCCGTTGGAGTGTTCCAGGCTGAACATGGAATCGGTCACGAAGTAGAACGCGACGGCAGCCAAAAGGCCGGAGACGCCCAGACCACGATACAGTGCGTTCATAATCTTGCCGCCGTCGCGGGTCTTCACGAAAAAGGTGCCGACGATTGAGGCGATGATGGAAACCGCGCCCAGCACCAGCGGATACATCACGCCGTTCCAGCCGTAGGTGGCGAAGGAAATGCCGGCAATCAGCATGGCAGCGATGATGGTGACCGCATAGGTTTCGAACAGGTCGGCGGCCATACCGGCGCAGTCGCCGACGTTGTCACCGACGTTGTCGGCAATGACGGCCGGATTGCGCGGGTCATCTTCCGGAATTCCAGCTTCGACTTTACCCACCAGATCGGCGCCGACGTCGGCACCTTTGGTGAAGATGCCGCCGCCTAGGCGGGCGAAGATGGAAATCAGCGAGCTGCCGAAGGCCAGGCCGATCATCGGCTGCATCGCGGCCTTGACCGTTTCGGCGGTCTGTTCGCCGCCGGACTTGATCAGCATGAAATAACCCGCGACGCCCAACAGGCCAAGACCGACCACCAGCATGCCGGTGATGGCGCCGCCCTTGAAGCTGACATTGAGGGCATCATTCAGGCTGCGGGTGGCGGCCTGAGCGGTGCGCACATTGGCGCGCACGGAAACGAACATGCCGATGAAGCCGGCAAGGCCGGACAGTATGGCGCCGATGGCGAAGCCGATGGCGGTCTGCCAGCCCAGCGCAGGCACAAAGCCAATGACTACAAACAACACGATGCCTACGATGGCGATAGTGCGGTACTGGCGGCGCAGATAGGCGCCGGCGCCTTCCTGCACGGCGGCCGCAATCGCCTGCATTTTGTCATTGCCGGCATCCTGCTTGAGGATCCAGCCGGTGGTGTACAGCCCGTAAATGATGGCCAAGGCCGCGCAGGCCAAAGCCAGTTCCAATCCATATTGCGCTAACATTCCATACTCCCTAATTCATGAAGGATCGGGCGGTCTTTGCCGCCGCCCCAAGAGTATGCCAGAGCCCGGGAAACTTAACTAGGGCTGAATGATTAGGGGTCCACCTATTTCACCCACGCCTTAAGCTTTTTCTTTACCAAGGGCAGTTTCGGTTTGAAATGCACGGGCAGACCGTTCTTGCCGAGCGGCACGGCAGCCTGACCTTGGATAAGCGGTGACAGGTAGCGGCGGCAGGCGGCGGTGATGCCGAAGCCATCCTTGCGGATGAAGGCATCCGGCATTTTCTTCTCGACATTGGCAATCCGGCTCAGCGGCACCGGATCGATGTGCCAGCGGTAGGGCATATCCGAAGTGCGGATGATTGCCGGCATCACACCGTTGTTGCCCGAAAGCGCCAACTCGACTGCCGCTTTGCCGACCGCCATGGCCTGGTCGAGATCGACCTGCGAAGCCAGATGGCGGGCCGAGCGTTGCAGATAATCGGGTACGGTCCAATGCACTTTCATGCCGAGCGCATCCTTGACTATGCCCGCCAGCATCGGTGCTGCGCCGCCGAGCTGGCTATGACCGAAGGCATCCACGCTGCCCTCGGCCTGTGCCAGAAACTTGCCATCCGGTGTTTTCACGCCCTCGGAAACCACCACGACGCAATAGCCGACTTTGGCCACGGTGTCCTTGACCTTGGCCAGGAACACGGCTTTGTCGAAGGCACGTTCCGGAAACAGGATGATGTGCGGGGCCTCTTTGGCGGTCTCACCAGCCAGGCCAGCAGCAGCAGCCAGCCAGCCCGCGTGGCGACCCATGACTTCATAGACGAACACTTTGGTCGAGGTTTCGGCCATGGCTTCCACATCAATGGCTGCTTCCAGCACCGATACCGCGGTGTAGCGGGCGGCCGAACCGAAGCCGGGACAGCAGTCGGTGATGACCAGATCATTATCGACGGTTTTCGGTACCGCCACGCAGGTCAACGCATAGCCGGATTGCTGCGCCAACTGCGAAATTTTCAGGGCGGTATCGGCCGAATCGTTGCCGCCGTTGTAGAGGAAGTAACGGATGTCGTGTGCCTTGAACACGTCCAACAGGCGCTGATACTGGCCGGCATCCTGCTGAAGGGATTTCAGTTTGAAGCGGCAGGAGCCGAAAGCGCCGCCTGGGGTGTTTGCCAACGCTTTGATTTCACTGGAAGTAAGTCCAGCCGTGTCGAACATCTGTTCACGCAGGATACCCAGAATGCCGTTCTTACCGGCATACACCGGAATTTTGCGGGCGCGGGCCTGCGCCAACACTGCGCTGGCGCTGGCATTGATGACGGCGGTCACTCCGCCGGACTGGGCATAAAGTAATCTGCCTTTCGACATAAACATCCTTTAAAATTGACGAAACAGACGGCAACGGTTAGGGTGTCATTATGGCAAATTTTCGCCCTGGCAGCCGGTTTTCCGATTGGCGCCCGTCCATCATTTCAATGACTTTCTGAGGTTTTATGCGATTGGTTCTTCTCGGTGCCCCCGGTTCGGGCAAAGGCACCCAAGCGGCGCGGTTGAAGGAATATCTGGATGTTCCGCATATTTCCACCGGCGAGCTGCTGCGTGCGGCCGTGGCTGCCGGAACCCCGCTCGGGCTGCAAGCCAAGGAAGTGATGGAGGCTGGTGGTCTGGTCTCGGATGATGTTGTGCTCGGCATGCTTGAGGAGCGCCTGCTCAAACCCGACACCGGCAACGGCTTCATCCTTGACGGCTACCCCCGCAATCTGGCCCAGGCCAATGCCTTGGCTACGCTCCTGAAAAAACTCGGTCAGCCGATCGATATCGCTGTGCAACTGGATGTCGATACCGAACTGTTGGTTGAACGTCTGGCCGGTCGCGCCAAGGCCGAAGGCCGCGCCGATGACAGTCCGGAATCGGTGCGCAAGCGCTTGGGTGTCTATGAAAGCCAGACCGCGCCGGTGGTCGACTACTACCGCAGCCTCGGTAAGCTCGCACATCTGAACGGTGTCGGCACGCTCGACGAGGTGTTCACCCGCATCACCGAGGCCTTGGCCGGTACGCCGGAAGTCGGCTGAACCCCGTCATGAATCTGCATATCCTGGGTATCTGCGGCACCTTCATGGGCGGCGTGGCCGCTTTGGCGCGCGAGCTCGGGCACCGCGTGCAGGGTTGTGACGCCAATGTCTATCCGCCGATGTCGACCCAACTGGAAAAACTCGGTATCGGCCTGTATTCGGGCTATGCTTCCGCCGACATCGCCACTGATACTGATTGCGTAGTCATCGGCAATGCGCTCTCGCGCGGCAATCCTGCTGTCGAGCACGTCCTCAACCAGCAGATCAACTACCGCTCCGGCGCGCAATGGCTGTCCGAGAATGTGCTGCCCGGCCGGCATGCACTGGCGGTGGCCGGCACCCACGGCAAAACTACCACCACATCGATTCTCGCCTTTCTGCTGGAAGCGGCCGGGCGCGATCCGGGCTTTCTGGTCGGCGGCGTTCCGGAAAATTTCGGTGTCTCGGCGCGTCTGGGGTCCGGCAAGGAATTCGTGGTCGAAGCCGATGAATACGACACCGCGTTCTTCGACAAACGCTCCAAGTTCGTGCACTACGGCCCGCGCGTGGCCATCCTCAACAATCTGGAGTTCGACCACGCCGATATTTTCCCGGATCTGGCCGCCATTCAGCGCCAGTTCCATCATCTGATCCGTATCGTGCCGGGCGAAGGCCGGCTGATCGTCAACGGCGAGGACGCCGCATTGGCCGAAGTGCTGGCCATGGGCTGCTGGACGCCGGTCGAGCGCTTCGCCATCGATGCCGAGGCCGAATGGCGGGCCGAGCTGGTCCGGGCCGACGGATCCGAGTTCATCCTGAAACATCTCGGCCACGCGCTCGGTACCGTGCGCTGGAACCTGCTCGGTCGCCACAATGTGATGAACGCGCTGGCAGCTTTAGCCGCCTGTCATGCGGTCGGCGTCGCTGTTGCGGATATCATCCCGGCGTTGGCCGATTTCGTCAGCGTCAAACGCCGCATGGAAGTGATCGGTGTCGCTGCCGGAGTCACGGTCTATGACGACTTCGCGCATCATCCGACCGCCATCGCAACCACCCTGGCCGGCCTGCGCGCCAGAGTGGGCAATGCACGCATCGTGGTGGCCATGGAGCCGCGTTCAAATTCGATGCGGCTCGGTGCGCATTCAGCGCACATTTCGCCCTCGCTGGCCGATGCCGATGCCGTGGTGTTCCTGCACCGCCCGGAACTGCTTTGGGATGCTGAGGCCGTCGTCTCGGCACTGAAAGGCGATGGCCGCACAGCCGCCAGCGTCGATGCCCTGATTGAAACGCTCACGGCGATGGCACGTAGCGGTGACCATGTCGTGTTCATGTCCAATGGCGGCTTCGAAGACGCCCCACGCCGCTGTCTGAAAGCCCTGCAATCCTGAATAACCGCCACTCCGGAGGCACCATGTCCTTACAGGGAAAAACCCTTTTCATCACCGGCGCCTCGCGCGGCATCGGTCTGGCCATCGCCCGTAAAGCCGGTAGCCTTGGCGCCAATGTGGTTATCGCCGCCAAATCGGCCGTGGTCAACCCGAAACTTCCGGGTACCATCTTCACTGCCGCCGCCGAGGTGGAAGCAGCCGGTGGCAAGGCGCTCGCCATCCAATGCGATATCCGCGACGAGGCCAATGTCGAAGCAGCTATGGCGCAGGCGGCCGAATATTTCGGCGGCATTGATGTCTTGGTCAATAATGCCAGCGCGATTTGGCTGCAGGGCGTGCTGAACACACCGATGAAACGTTTTGATTTGATGAGCCAGGTGAATTCGCGCGGCACGTTTCTGTGTGCGCAAAAGGCGCTGCCGTATCTGCTGAAGTCCGAAAATCCACATATTCTGACCTTGGCGCCGCCTCCGAATCTCGATCCGAAATGGTGGGGTTCATTTACCGGCTACACCCTGGCAAAAATGGGCATGAGCTTTGTCACCCTTGGCTTGGCCGAAGAATTCAAGGGGTGTGTCGCCGTCAATGCCTTATGGCCTAAGACGGTCATCGCAACCGATGCCATCAACATGATTCCCGGTGTGGATATCAATGCCGCCCGCAACGCTGAAATCGTTGCTGATGCGGCCATTGCTATTTTGCTGCAGAAGTTCAGCGCCGCCACAGGCCAGTTCTACATTGATGAAGATCTGTTGCGCGATAACGGTGTTACGGATTTCGAGCAGTACGCCATGGCTCCGGGAACGCCACTGCTTCCCGATTTTTTTCTGTAAGGAATCGCCATGAAATATCTGCACACCATGGTCCGTGTCCGAGATTTGGACGCTTCTCTGCGTTTTTACTGCGAGGGCCTGGGGTTGAAGGAAGTCCGGCGCATGGAAAACAACTCCGGACGATTCACGCTAGTATTTCTATCAGCCGATGAAACGCCGGCAGCCGAAATTGAACTCACCTACAACTGGGATCCGGAGCCCGCTTACGGCAGTTCCCGCAATTTCGGCCATATGGCTTTCCGGGTCGATGATCTTTACGCGGTTTGCGCGCGCCTTCAGACGATGGGTTACACCATAAACCGGCCGCCGCGCGACGGGCATATGGCGTTCGTACGCTCGCCGGACCTGATTTCCATCGAGCTGCTGCAGGAAGGCCATCTGCCGCCGCAGGAACCGTGGCTGTCGATGCCCAATACCGGCAGCTGGTAATCGGTCAGAGCAGGGCCTGTTTCAGGTCGTCAATCAGATCGTCCAGGTGCTCAAGTCCAACCGACATCCGAATCAAGTTCTGCGGTGAAACCGGATTCGCGCCTTCGGTCGAGGCCCGGTGCTCGATCAGCGACTCCACGCCACCGAGGGAGGTGGCATTGGTGAAAACCTTGACCCGTGATGCAAAGCGCAATGCGGCTTCCCGGCCACCAGTGAACTGAATGGAGAGCATGCCGCCGAAATCCCGCATTTGCTTTCTGGCGATGGCATGGCCCGGGTGCGTCGGAAGGCCCGGATAGTTGACGGATTCAATGGCCGGATGCGAGCTCAGAAATTCAGCAATCAACTGCGCATTGCGACAATGCCAGGCCATGCGCGCCGGCAGCGAACGTGCTCCGCGCAGGATCAGCCAGCTATTGAAAGGCGAAGCAATGCTACCGGTGATATGACGCCGATGCGCGGCCTGTTCGTAAACCGAATCGGCCTGTGCAAATACCAGCGCACCGCCCATGACGTCGCTGTGGCCGCCGAAGTATTTGGTGGTGGAATGCATCACCGCATCGGCACCGAGTGCCAACGGCTGCTGCAGCGCCGGGGTGGCGAAAGTGTTGTCGCAGACTAAGCGGGCGCCATGCGCCTTGGCGATTTCCGCCAGCGCTGCAATGTCGGCCACCGCCAGCAACGGATTGGACGGCGTTTCAGCCCAGATTAGGGCAGTCTCCGGGCGTAGCGCCGCCCGGACTTCCAGCAGATCCGACATGTCCACGGCGGTGGCGGTG
This sequence comes from Lysobacteraceae bacterium, assembly GCA_021299355.1. Classification (GTDB taxonomy): domain Bacteria; phylum Pseudomonadota; class Gammaproteobacteria; order Xanthomonadales; family Xanthomonadaceae; genus Arenimonas. The sequence continues at coordinate 9,107 of JAJTGG010000014.1, read as the reverse complement.
ATTCCGCGATGGGGCAGGAATTCGTGGAAGAGCGCACGCAGGCCCGTGTAACAGTCGTTGGGAATTAGCACATGCGAGCCGTTGGCCAGACATTCGAGGTAACCCTGCATGGCCGCCATGCCCGAGGCATAGACGAGCGCACGCTCGCCACCTTCCAGTGCCGCCAGACAGGTTTCCAGGCGGTCCTGGGTTGGATTGGCCTCGCGCTGGTATTCATAACCGGCCCGGCGTTCGCCGGCGGGGCCATGCTGAAAGGTCGTGCTCATGTGCAGCGGCGGGGCGACCGCACCGGTTTCGGCATCGGCTTCGGCACCGGCATGGATGGCAAGGGTTTCAAAGCGCATGGGGTTCTCCGGTGCTCAGGCCGCGTTCGGCCAGTTCCTGTTGGAAGTGATTGTCGTCCCGATAGAGGAAGGCGTCCAGTCCGGCCTGCCGGGCGCCGTCCACATTGACCGCCTTATCATCCACGAACAGGGTCGAAGCCGGCGAAAACCCGAGGCGTTGCAGGCATAGCAGAAAGGCTTCCGGGTCGGGCTTGCATAGTCCCAGGCTACCTGAACAGATGAAGCGCGTGCGGAACATCGGCATCAGTTCAGGTACGATGCGTTCGGCATGTTGGGCCAGCCAATGCCCGTTGTTGCTGAAGATACCGAATTGCACCTGTCCCGCCAGGCTTTCGCAGATATCAAGCAGGGGTTGGCGCACGCGCGTTCCTGCGCGCCGTGCGGCGATGAAATCCGCGCTAGGAATATCCAGGCCCCATTCACTGCGCAGACGGTCCATGTAATCATCGAGCCCGAAATCTCCGCGATCGGAACGATTCTCCAGGCCGCTGTCGAACACGGCGCGCTCAATCATTTTTGCATCTACGCCGGCGGTTTCAGCCAAAGCGCGGCAGCGGCGTTCGTGGCTATAGTCCGCCAATACCTCGTCGAGATCGAGCAGCAGCAGTTTCGGCGGCATCAGGCGGCGGCGATTTCGGTGAAAACGGCGCGTGCTGCGGACAAAGTCTGTTCTATTTCGGCATCGCCATGCTTGGCCGACAGGAAGCCCGCTTCGAACGCCGATGGTGCGAAATACACCCCCCGTTCCAACATGCCATGGAAGAAACGGTTGAAACGGCTGCTGTCGGAACGCATGGCATCGGCATAGCCGTTGATCGGTCCTTCGCAGAAATACAGTCCGAACATGGCGCAGACACCGGTGGTGGTGAACGCAATGCCGGCCTCATCTGCGGCATTCTGAAGGCCGTCGCGCAATTGCTGCGTCCGCGCCGAAAGGTTTTCATAGAAACCCGGGACCTGAATCAGCTCCAGCGTGGCCAGACCGGCGGCCATGGCCACCGGGTTGCCGCTGAGCGTGCCGGCCTGGTAGATCGGACCGCTCGGTGCGATTTGGCTGAGCAGGTCGCGGCGGCCGCCGTAGGCACCGACCGGCATACCGCCACCGATGATCTTGCCGAAGGTGGTGAGGTCCGGGGTAATGCCGTATAACGCCTGTGCGCCGCCGAGCGCGACCCGGAATCCGGTCATCACTTCATCGAAAATCAGCAGGCTGCCATACTGCGTACAGAGGTCGCGCAGGTGCTGCAGGTAGCCCTCGGCCGGCAGGATGCAATTGGCGTTACCCACGATCGGCTCGACGATGACGCCGGCGATGTCCTCGCCGAGTTCGGCGAACAGGCGCGTCGCGCCTTCGATATCGTTGTAGCTCAGGGTCAATGTCAGATCGGCCAGGGATTTCGGTACGCCCGGTGAATTCGGCACCCCGAGCGTCAGCATGCCCGAACCGGCTTTCACCAGAAAGGAATCGCCATGACCGTGGTAGCAGCCCTCGAATTTCACGATGCGGTTGCGGCCGGTGGCGCCCCGCGCCAGCCGGATGGCTGACAGTGTCGCTTCGGTGCCGGAATTGACCATGCGTACCATTTCACAGCTGGGCACCAGGCGGGTGATGGCCTGTGCCATGGTCACTTCCAACGCATTCGGCACGCCGAAGCTCAGGCCGTCGCGCATCACTTTGTCCACGGCGGCGATGACGGCGGGATGGGCATGGCCGGCAATCATCGGGCCCCAGGAGCCGATGTAGTCGATGTAACGGTTGCCGTCGACATCGATCAGATAGGCGCCTTCGGCGCGCTTGGCGAAGAACGGTTCGCCACCGACCGATTTGAAGGCACGCACCGGCGAGTTGACGCCGCCGGGCATCAACTGACGGGCTTGCTGGAACAGGGTGTGGCTTTGATCGTGGTTCATGGGATGACCTTACTGAAGGAATGGTTGTAGGCGGCGAGCGCCGCGGACGGATCCGGGGCATCGAAGACACCGGAAATCACCGCAATGAAATCGGCACCGGCATCGCGCAGTTGCGCACTATTATCCGGTGTAATACCGCCGATGGCGACCGTTGCCTTGCCCAGTGTCCGTGCTTCGGTGAAAAGATGCAGCGGGGCCGGTGCGGCCATCGGCTTGGTCGGTGACGGAAAAACCGCACCGAAGGCCAGGTAATCGACGTCCAGCGCGGCCGCATCACGCGCCCTGGCCAACTCGTTGTAGCAGGACACACCGATCAGTGCCTGGCTTCCCAAGGCGTCGCGCACTGCTGCCGGCTCGTCATCGAGCCTGCCCAGATGCACGCCATCGGCACCGAGATCCGCGGCCAGCCGCCAGTCGTCATTGATCAGCAGTGGCACCCCGGCTTTCCGGCAGGACTCCAGCAGGGCGCTCGCCTGTCTGTGCTTCAGACTGGCCGAGGCGCTTTTGTTCCGGTACTGGAACAGGGCCACGGGCTGTGTCAGCAGGTCCTCGCAGAGGGCAAGCAGGCGGCGGGTGTCGTCCAAGTCCGGCGTGATCAGGTAAACGCCACGGCGGTTTTCCAAGCGGGAAGGCATCAGGCTGAAATATAATGGAGGCAGAACTCCATTCTAGGTGCTTTTATGTCGGACAACGCGGAATTTCGCAGCTGGATCTGCATCGTGTGCGGATTTGAATACCATGAGGCCGAAGGCTGGCCGGATGAAGGCATCGCGCCCGGTACGCGATGGGAAGACGTGCCGGAAGACTGGTGCTGCCCGGACTGCGGTGTCGGCAAGGCTGATTTCGAAATGGTGATTGCTTAATTCAGACGCTTCTGCACGGACGCGCCCTCGATCAGGAGCCCGCGGATGGTGTCGGCGTCATCCGCTTCCGGACGCAACTGCAGGTAGCGCATGAAATCCGCATCTGCGCCTTTGCGGTAGCCGATTTCCGCATAAGCCAGGCCCCGATCGCGCAACGCATCGGGAAGGTCGGGTGAAAGCTTGAGAATGCGGTCGGCACTGCGCGCCACCCGTTCGTGATCGCCCTGATGCAGGTAAATCGTCTGGAGATTGCGCAGCATCCGCATCAATATCGTGCGGGCGCTGGCGGGTGCCAGAATCTGGAACAGCTGCGAATCACTGGGCGGCTGTCCGTCCAGATGTGGGGTGACCCGCTCCCGCAACTCTTCAATGCTGACCGGACGGCCCTGATTGAACGGGTCCAGCACCAGAATACCGTCATCAACCGGAAGCCGAACCAGAAAATGCCCCGGAAAGGAAATGCCTTCCAGCGGCAGTCCGACACGGTGCATCACGGCGATATGAATCACGGCCAAAGAAATCGGTATGCCCAGGCGACGGTCGAAGACCTGGTTCAGGTAGCTGTTACGGGGGTCCTCGTAGTTCCGGGCATTGCCGGAGAATCCCAGTTCCTTGTATAGAAAATGGTTGATAGCGGTCAATTTTGAGGGGATATCGAGTCCATCGCTCAGTGAGGCATTCAGTCGCCGGCCATAGGAATCCACCATGGACAGGTAATCGGCGGTCTCGAGTTCCGGATATTCATCACGGGCGATCAGCAGTGCGGTTTCCAGCAAGGGCAAGTCGGAATCCGCCATGGCCGCCAGCCGACCCCATTCCGGTAATTCTGCTACTGCGGTCATCCGCGCCCCCTTGGATGCTACTGGACCGGCTTCACGCCCGTCAGACGTAGCGTATCACCGGGTTTCAGGTCGAGTGCGGCCGCTTGGCCGGCATTCAGCTCAAGAACGTACTGGGCGGGGCCCGCGCTTGCAAAAGTCGGGCAGCGCGGCTGGTCTCCGCAGGGCGGAACCCCGAGCTGTGCCGAAATCAGCCTGAGCTTGCTGTCGAAATACAGGATGTCGAGTGGGATATAGGTGTTTTTCATCCAGTACGCCAAGGGTTCTTCGTTGTCATGGATGAACAGCATGCCGGCGTCGGCGGGCATGTCCCTACGGAACATCAGGCCGCGTTCCCGCAGCTCCGGCGTGTCGGCCAGTTCGACCGTGTAGCGTTTGCCTTTCAGTTCCACCGAGGGCGCTTCGGCGAGCTTGGCACAGCCGCTGGCCGAGAGCACAAGGTTGAGTATGAAGCCGATAAGGAGTGGATTGCGCATGGCTTCTATTCCAAGGGTAACAAGCACAGAATTCCCTGTTTCCTCCCTTGTAGTCAAGTGTTCTGAAGGGGGCGCCTACCCTCGAAGCCATTCCGCGAAAGTGCTTGTTGCCCCCAAATATGCTATTTTTAACCAATGTTTAACCTTGATTAAGGCTCATGATGTCAGCCGTCCCGGACCCATCGTCTGGATTGGAAGCCGCCCTGTCACAAGCTGCCAAGCTGTTGGCGGAGCAGCCGCGTTTGGCTGAAGCGCAGACCGATGAAATCCTGAAGGTATTGCCGGAACAACCGAACGCACTTCTGCTCAATGCCCTGGCCAAGGCAAAGCAGGGACATCTTGCGCCGGCCGAGAAGGTGCTCCTGCGTCTTCGCACGCTCCGCCCGCAATGGTTCGCCGTGCATCTCGAGCTCGGGCAGTTGTACCGTCGCATGGGCATGGGTGACAAAGCATTGGCCGCACTGCGTGAGTCGGTCGCACTCAAAGCCGACTCGCCGAAAGCCTGGCTGGCCATCGCCGATATCCATTCCGCCAACGGCGATGCCGTTGCCGCCGATGCGGCCTATGCCATGCAGCTGCGCCATTCCGATGGCAACCCGAGGCTGTTGGCTGCCGCTGCCGCCATGAGCGAAAACGATATTCCGGTCGCCGAAAGGGCGTTGAAAGATTATCTGCAGGAAAATCCCACCGATGTTGCAGCGATACGCATGTTGGCTGAAGTGGCTGCACGTCTTGGCAGAGATATTGATGCCGAACATCTTCTGATACGTTGCCTAGAGTTGGCGCCGAGCTTTAATTTTGCGCGCCAGAATTATGCATATGTCCTCAGTCGGAATAACCGTTTCGCCGAAGTTCTGGAGCAATGCGAGTATTTGCTGAAATCCGACGTCGGCAATTTGAGCTACCTAAATCTGAAAGCCGTGGCTTTGAGTAAAATCGGTGATTTTGACAATGGTATCAAATTATATGAACAGGTCTTGGCCCAAAATGACGGTTATTCCAGGATTTGGCACAGTTTCGGCCATACACTGAAGACTGCAGGCCATATTGACCGCGCAGTGAGCGCGTATCGCCGTAGTATTGCGCTTGAGCCAAGCTATGGTGAAGCGTATTGGAGTCTTGCCAATCTCAAAACCTTCCGCTTCAGTACACAAGACATCACTGAAATACGGCATCAATTGTCTGTTGGCGAACTCACCGAAGAAGATCGATTCCATTTCAATTTTGCATTGGGTAAGGCGCTGGAAGACCAAAAAGAATATGCATCGGCTTTTCAGGCCTATGCGTGTGGCAATGCACTGCGCAAAACTATGATTAACTTCAGTGTTCATCGAAACCGTCTAAAGCTTGAACAGAACAAAGCATTGTTCAATCGGGATTTTTTCGAAGCACGGAACGCATTCGGATTTGACAGTGCCGAGCCTATTTTTATTCTGGGCATGCCTCGAGCCGGTTCCACATTGGTAGAACAGATTCTGTCCAGCCATTCAATGGTTGAAGGCACAATGGAATTACCGGATATGATTGCCGTGACCAAGGATCTGTACCGGACACTTGAAAATAAGAAAACTAGCACCTATTACCCTGCGCTCGAGCATATTACTGATGCCCAATGCAAAGCATATGGCAAACGCTATATTGAAAATACGCGTATTCACCGCAAACGTAGCACACCGTTTTTCATCGATAAAATGCCGAATAACTATGCCCACGTGGCGCTGATTCAATTGGTGCTGCCCAACGCGAAGATAATCGATGCACGGCGTCATCCGATGGCCTGTTGTTTCTCAAATTTCAAACAGCATTTTGCACGCGGTCAAAACTTTAGTTATAGCCTTGATGATATGGGCAGCTATTATCGGGATTATGTCGAGCTCATGGCGCACTTCGATTCCGTAATGCCTGGCAGGGTATACAGGGTACATTACGAAAGTTTGGTTGCCGATACCGAAACGGAGGTTCGCCGCCTGCTGGCGTATTGCAGTTTGCCATTTGAAGAAAGCTGCCTGCGTTTCTTTGAAAATGTCCGTCCGGTAAGAACCGCAAGTTCGGAACAGGTCAGACAACCGATTTACAAGGAAGGCGTCGATCACTGGCGCCATTTTGAAACTTGGCTGGGCCCGTTGAAGGATGCATTGGGCCCCGTCCTCGAGCAGTACCCGGAAGCCCCGCGCTCACGGCTGCGATTTACATGGCGCTCAGCACGGCGGCTTTTGCCAGCCCGGATGACCAGGCTGCGACTGAAGACAAGAAGGCCGTGCTTGATGCGGTTACCGTGACCGCGCAGAAGCGCACGGAAAACCTGCAGGAAGTGCCAATCAGCATTCAGGTATTGGGCACCCAGAAGCTTGCCGAGCAAAACGTCAGTGATTTCAAAGATTATGCCAAGTTGTTGCCAAGCCTTTCCTATACCCAGGGCGAGGGTGGCACTTCAACGCCGTATTTCCGAGGCGTAGTCAGTGGTGGTGATGGCAATCACTCCGCTTCGTCTCCATCGGTTGGCGTTTATCTGGACGAACAGCCGGTGACCACAATTGGCGGCGCACTGGATGTGCACATTTACGATATCGAGCGTGTTGAAGCATTGGCCGGTCCGCAGGGCACTCTGTACGGTGCAAGCTCGCAATCAGGCACATTGAAAATTATTACCAACAAGCCCAGCACTGCCGGTTTTTCTGCCGGTTATTCGGTGGAAGTGAACTCCATTACTGACGGCGGCACCGGCACCGTTGCCGAAGGCTTTGTGAATATTCCGGTTTCAGACAATGCGGCAATTCGCCTTGTAGCCTGGGATCAGAAGGATGCCGGCTGGATCGATAATGCCTATGGCGAGCGGACATTCCCGACATCGGGAATCACCATCAATAACGGCAATCTGGCTGAAAAGAATTACAACGATTCGCACACATCCGGTGCCCGCGCTGCCTTGAAACTGGACTTGAACGAGAATTGGTCAATCATGCCAACAATTATGTTCCAGGATGAGAAAACCAATGGCAGTTTCTCGAATGACCCTGTGGTCGGTGAGCGTTCAATCAATCGCTATTATCCTGAGCGCATTGATGATAAATTCACCCAAGCTGCGTTGACGGTTACCGGCAAAGTCGGTAATTTTGATTTGGTATATTCGTACGCCAATTTAAACCGTGATATCGATGTGGAATCCGACTATACCGATTACGGCTATTGGTACGATGTGGTTTCGGGTTATGGCGCCTATGCGATTGATAATAATTCGGACTATATCAATCCGGCGCAGTATATTTTGGGTAAAGACCGTTACAAGAAGCAAAGCCATGAACTGCGGATTTCTTCACCTCAGGATGAGCGATTCCGCTTTATTGGCGGCGTGTTCATGCAGAACCAGTCCCACGATATTCAGCAGCGTTACAAGATTGATGATTTTGCGGACTTCTATGATGTTCCGGGCTGGGAAGATACCATTTGGCTGACCAAGCAGGATCGTCGCGATGATGAAAAGGCCGCATTCGGTGAATTCAGTTTCGATTTCACCGATAAGCTGACGGCAACTGCAGGCATCCGTTATTTTGAACACGACAACGGATTGAAAGGCTTCTTCGGATTCAGCGCGGGCTTTTCCCCAAGCTCCTCCTATGGTGAGGCTTCCTGTATTGCCGCGGGCAACACCGACCCATATAAAACCGCACCATGCAAAGTATTCGATAAAATTACCAAAGAAAGCGGTACGCTCGGCAAGTTTAATCTAACCTACAAACTCGACTCCGATAAGCTCATTTACGGCACATGGTCCGAGGGTTATCGGCCAGGCGGCGTGAACCGCAGAGGCACCTTGCCGCCGTATCTGTCCGATTATCTGACCAATCTGGAATTCGGTTGGAAAACCTCCTGGATGGATAATCGTCTGACATTCAACGGTGCGGTATTCCGCCAGAAATGGAAGGACTTCCAGTTTGCAATTCTGGGCGCCAATGGTCTGACTGAAATCAAAAACGCCAATCAGGCGCAGATTGACGGCCTTGAAGTAGATTTGAATTGGGCGGCAACCTACAACTTGGCTATTTCCGGCGGCTTCTCCATTTACGACGCAAAATTGACCGCCAATTACTGCGGTTTTGTGAATGGTGACGGCGTGCCGGAAACCAATTGCGCTAATCCGGAAGCTCCCAAGGGCTCGCGCCTGCCGGTAACTGCTGAATTCAAAGGCAATCTGACCGCACGTTACACCTTCGACTGGAATGATTATGAACCGTTTATCCAAGGTTCTATGGTGCACGAAGGCAAGCGCACCAGCGACTTGCGTACAGAGGTTCGAGGCATTCTTGGCGATTTGCCAGCCTATACGGTATTTGATTTATCGGCAGGCATACGCAAAAACAACTGGACCCTCAACTTCTACGTTAAGAACCTGTTCGATCAGCGTGCTGAATTCAACCGGTTCACTGCCTGTTCGGAATACATCTGCGGTGCTTCGGGGTACGATCCGGACTATCCGAATGGCCAGATCTATACCATCGCAAACCAACCGCGAACGATGGGTCTGCGCTTCTCTCAGGAGTTTTGAGTTTCATTCTCTTATGAAAAACCCCCGGCATGCCGGGGGTTTTTCTTTGGCTGGAAACCGCCTAAATCAGTCGAGCGCGTAGCCGAACTGCTGTTTGAACTGCATGGCGAACTGGGCATAGCTGAAGCGCT
>JAJTGG010000050.1 GCA_021299355.1 Lysobacteraceae bacterium | reverse complement strand
CGATGAAAAGACCGACCGCGAGGAACAGCAGGCGCCATATGCCGCGTTTGAGCATGGAGTCGTTGGGTGCCGGATCGTTATCGGATATGTTCACGGGAATCTTATGGGCAGGTTTGGATCATTTTATCAGGTGGCGGATGCTTGCGTACGTCTCAGAAACGGCGGACTTCCAGTACGCCGGGCACGGCGTCCAGCTTACCCAGAAGCGCACTGAGCTGTCCGAAATCGGCGACCTTGAGGGTCATTTTCAATTCAGCCATCGGACCGCCCTGCGACAGGGTATTGACACCGGCGATATTGACGTTGGCCTGTGCGATGAGATTGGTCAGATCCTTCAGCAGCCATTTGCGGTCATAGGCGCGGATCAGGATGGAAACTTCGTAGCGCCCGTCTTCGCGGCCACCCCAATTCACCGGCAGTTCACGTTCCGGATGCTGCGAAATCAGATAGGCGGCGCTGGCGCAATTGGTCCGGTGAATGCTGACCCCCTTGCCCTTGGTCAGGTAGCCGACGATGGCATCGCCGGGAACAGGCTGGCAGCAACGCGCCAGCTGCATCAGCAGATTGCCGACACCCTCCACGGTCATGTCGCTGCGTCCGGCCGCCTTGCGCGGCGCCGGAGCGCGCCGTATCGGCAATGTTTCGGATACGGGTTGCAGGTGCTCGTGCAGAGCGCGCGTGATCAGACTGGGACTGATATCGCCGAGCGCCAGCGCGATGCACAGCTCATCGCGGTCGGCAATCTTGAACTTGTCGAGTACCGGTTTCAGGTCGGCCTGCATCAGGGCCACCCGGCGCAACTCCTTCTCCAGCAACTCGCGGCCGTCTTCGAGATTGCGTTGACGGTCGAGCCGGAAGAAATAGGCACGCACCTTGTCGCGTGAACGCGAGCTGGCCAGATAGCCGTTGGACGCCAACAGCCAATCGCGTTTGGGCACGCCGGTTTTTCCGGTCATGATTTCGATACGGTCGCCGGAGTTCGGCCGGTATTCCAAAGGCACGATGCGGCCGTTGACCTTGGCGCCGCGGCAACGGTGGCCGACATCGGTATGCACGTGATAGGCGAAATCGAGCACAGTGCCACCCGCGGGCAGGTCGATGACCTCGCCTTTCGGGGTGAGCAGGTATTTGCGGTCTTCCACCAGCTCGGTACCGAGACCGGCCATCAACATGGTTTCGTCGGCCGCTTTGCTGTTCTCCAGAAGCTGCCGCATCTGGGCGATTTTCTTTTCGAATTCGCCCTGCGCCTTGCCGCCTTCCTTGTAACGCCAATGCGCCGCCACGCCCATCTCGGCATGCTCGTGCATATTCCGGGTCCGGATCTGCACTTCCAGGCCGAGTCCGTCCGGTCCGATAACCGCGGTGTGCAGGCTCTGGTAATTGTTACTCTTCGGCTGCGCGATGTAATCATCGAACTCGCCGGGTATCGGCGTCCACAGCTGGTGCACCAGACCCAGCACGCTGTAGCAGGCGGAGACATCATCGACCAGCACGCGGATGGCACGGATATCGTAAAGCCCTTCGAAATCCAGATTCTTGCGCTGCATCTTTTTCCAGATGCTGGTGATGTGCTTCGGCCTTCCGGCGACATCGGCGGCAATCCCGGCCCTGGCCAACGCCGCCTGGATCTGCTGCGTAGCCTGCTCGATGTAACGTTCGCGCAGACCGCGTTTTTCCTGCAACTGGCGTGCAATGGCCTGATACTGCTCCGGCTTCATGATCCGGAACGCCAGATCCTCCAGTTCCCATTTCAGCTGCCATATACCGAGTCGGTTGGCGAGCGGCGCATGGATATCGGCGGTCAGGTGCGCCAAGGCCAGCCGCTCGGGTTCCGGCCAGGATAACGCTTTACGCATCTGCACCAACTGCCAGGCCAGCAACACGATCAACACGCGCAGATCCAGAATGATGGCCAGCAAAAGCCGGCGCAGTCCTTCGGCATTGCCGCTGCGGCCATGCTGACGGTAGATGTCCCAGACCTTGCGCGAAGCGGACAGCCCCTCGAGTAATCTCAGCTGCTCGGGTTTCAGGACGAAATGATCGGTCTGCAGGGAGGGCGCCAGATATACGGCGGCCGCCAGCAGCATGTCGGGGTCGGCGGACAGGCCCGAGAGGACATCCCAGAGGGCCAGCAAGTCCTCCTGGCCGGCGGCATCCATGTTCCGGGAGGCACTTGCCGTCACCGCCGCGAATTCCGGCTTCTGCTGCCAGACGGCAAGTCGTTGGGTCAGGTTGGCGGCGGCTTTGGGCACGGGGGTCCGGAAAAATACATTACACTAGGACAGTATGACAAAAATCCGGGAGCCGGCATGAAACCTTTTCTTCTTTTTACCCTGCTGCTTCTGGCTGGCGGCAGCACGCTGGCGCAATCGACCGGTGCCATGTCCCTGCGCGAACGGATGGGGCCGGAACAGTTCAAGGCTGCCGGTCTGGACAAACTCAGCGCCGACGAACTGAAACAGCTCGACAACTGGATCACCGGGGTCAAGACCGTTGTGGTCGAAAAAGTGGTCGAAAAGCAGATTGAAAAGCCGGCCGAGGATTTTTCGGACATCAACTCTGCATTGGTCGGCGAGTTCCGCGGCTGGCGCGGTTATACCGAATTCAATCTGGCCAACGGCCAAGTCTGGATGCAGGCAGCGCCCGGCGAGCTGTTCGCCAGCAAGCTGACCAACCCGAAAGTGCGCCTGGTGCACAACTATATTTCCGGATGGAAACTTCAGGTCGAGGGCTACAACAGCTGGGTCAAGGTCCGGCGCATCAAATAAGCAGGCTCATCTGGCGGGATAGATGCTTGCGGGAAACCGCGCCCTTCAATGCCAATTCCTGCGCGAAAATCTGCACATTCAGCTCTTCCACGTCCTGACGGAAACGGTGGCTTTCAGCGGTATCAACCGATTGTTCGAGCATCCGGACGACCGCGTCGTTGAACGGCTTGGCCTCCAGCAGACGCGCCTGATCCTTGACCGGATCCAGCAAGGCGCGCTCCTGACGCAGCTGCAGAGCTTTCAGATAACGCGGCAACTGCTTCAAAAACGCCGCCGGATGTGCCGCCAGAAAGCCCGGGAACACCAATCGATCCAGGTGTGCTTTGATATCCGCCAGATTGCCGCTGGCCCACCCCATCAACTCGGGCCTGAGCTGCGCGCGGATGCGCGCGGTGCTGGCCATGCAGTCCTGCAAGAGCGCCAGCACGGTCATGCTCTCGCCGAACAAGGCGGCGGAAAGCGTCTTGGCCGCCGCCTCGAATTCAGCGCGACTGCGGATATCGGCATAATCCTCTTGCATCAGGGCATTGCAGGCCGCCTGCACGCAATCGGTGCGCAGCCGTTCGGCCGATTCCAGGGTGGCATACAGCAGCCCGAGACGCGGCTCGACCGGAAGCTGTTTGGCCGCGGACTTGCGCTTGTCGCGCAGATTTTCCATCAGAAAATGACGGACCGCCGCCGAATGCAGACGCTGCGCTTCGGGCCGGGAGGCCACGGCACGCAGATGCACCGCGCCGTCTTCCAGCACAAGGGCCGGATAGGCGGTCAGACCCTCGGCCGTGGCCAATTCCGTGGCAATGGGGCTTTCCGGAAAACCAGCCAACGCGGCCTCGCCAAAGCCCTGCCCGGCCTGTTCGGAAAACGCCCGCTCGGCCAGCGCCGAATAGCGCTGCTGCAATTCCGCCAGATTGCGGGACTGCGCCAGGATCTGACCGTTGCGGTCGGCCAGGCGCAGATTGATCTGCAGATGCGGCTCGAGAACCGCTTCCCTGAAATCCAGTGCGCTGACCGGAGCGCCGGTGCTACGGGTCAGGAACCGTGCCAGCGCGCCTTCCAGCGCATCGGCATCGGCCTCGGGAAAGGCCTGACGGAACGCCCGGGCGAAATCCGGCGCCGGCACATAGTTGCGCCGAAGCGTTTTGGGTAATGCGCGGATTAAAGCTGCTGCTTTTTCTTCGACAAGTCCGGGCACCAGCCAGCTCAGACGCGACTCATCCAAGGCATTCAACAGATGAATCGGCACATCCAGGGTGACGCCGTCATCGGCCTGGCCCGGCGCGAAGCTGTAATGCAAGGCCAGACGGTTGCTGCCGAGCACGTAATAGTCGGGAAACAAGGCAATACCGCTCTGCTCGGCCAGCATCAGATCGCTGCTTTGCCACAGCAGACCCTGCTTTTTCGCTTCCGGCAAGGCCCGGAACCATTTATCGAGCGATTCAGAGCTACAGATTTCGGGCGGTATCCGATCCAGATACCAACGTTCCTGCCAGTGCTCATCGACCACCAATCCGCTGCGGCGCTGCTTGGCTTCCTCGTCATGCGCTTTGGCCAGCATCTGCAGATTGCGTGACACGAACCCCGAGCGCGTATTGATTTCACCGGTCAGCAGCGCCTGCCGGATGAAAATGCCGCGCGCCTCCTCGGGAAATAATCCGCCGTAATGCACCGGCTTTTTGGCGACCAGCAACAACCCGAGCAGACTGATCTGGCAGTGACCGACCACCCGGCCCTGCCGCCGCGACCAGTGCGGATCATGGTAGGTCCGGGTCAGCAGATGCGGACATTCCTCGACCAGCCAGTCCGGTTCGATGCGCGCTGCCATCAAGCCCCAGACTTTCTGGGTATCCAGCAGATTGCCGACCAGACACCAGGACGGCGGCTGTTTGGCCAGCGGCGAGGCCGGAAACAGATTGAAACGGCGTTGGCGCGGCGCATCAAAGCTGCCTTTGTCATTGCGGTGCCCCACCTGGGTCGGTAAGCCGGCCAGCAGCGCACGGTGAATCAGCCGGTAGTGCTGCGCTGCGGCTTTGGCATCACCGGCCTGTGTCAGCAGTTTCGACTCGATGGCATCCCATGCGGTCAGCGGCCATTGCAGCTCCTGACAGCTGATCAGCAGCTGCCGATGCAGTTCACGCCATTCGCGCATGCGCAGATATGACAGGAAGTGACGCTCGCACCATTTGCGCAATTGGCTCTGGCTGAAATCATCATGGGCCTGCCGGTAGGCCCGCCAGAGTTGAATGACACCGAGGAACTCGGAGGAGGCATCCTGGAACAGGCGGTGTGCATTGTCCGCCGCCTCTTTGGCATCCGCCGGCCGTTCGCGCGGATCGGAAATGCCCATGAAGGCGGCGATGACGGTCATTTCATGCAGGACATCATGGCTGTTGGCGGCGGCCAGCATGCGTGCCAGCTTGACGTCCACCGGTAGATGCGCCATCTGCCGGCCGATGGCCGTCAACTGACGCCGGCCATCGATGGCGCCGAGCTCGACGAGGCTCTGCCAGCCGTCATTGATGGCACGCGGGTCCGGCATGTCGATGAACGGGAATTTCTCGAGGGCTCCGAGACGCAGATGAAGCATGCGCAGGATGACGCCGGCCAGCGAAGCGCGGCGGATTTCCGGGTCGGTGAATTCCGGGCGTTGATTGAAATCATCTTCACTGTACAGCCGGTAACAGATGCCCGATGAAATCCGGCCACAGCGACCCTTGCGTTGGTTGGCACTGGCCTGCGATATCGGCTCGATCTGCAGGCGGTCCATCTTCTGCCGCGCTGAATAACGCTTGACCCGCGCCAGGCCCGGATCGATGACATAGCGGATGCGCGGCACGGTCAACGAGGTTTCCGCGACATTGGTGGCCAAAACAATGCGACGCCCCCGATCAGGATGGAACACGCGGTCCTGATCTTTGGCCGAAAGCCGGGCATAAAGCGGAAGCACTTCGGTCGCCCGGTATTTCCGACGCGACAGCGCCAGATGGGTTTCGCGGATTTCGCGCTCGCCGGGCAGAAACACAAGGATATCGCCAAGGCCGTCCTGCATCGTGATCTCGTCCACCGCCACCACGATTTTTTCGGAGAGGGTCAAATCATCGGCGCGCTCGCGGGCAGAAGGTTCTCCGGCACTCTGGAAGTCCCGGTAGCGGACTTCGACCGGATGGCTGCGCCCCTCCACTGCCAGCACCGGCGCGCCGGCAAAATGCGCCGCGAAGCGTGCGGTATCGATGGTCGCCGAGGTGATGATGATCTTGAGATCACGGCGGCGGGCAGACAGGGATTTCAGGTAGCCGAGCAGGAAATCGATATTCAGGCTGCGCTCGTGCGCCTCATCGATGATCAGGGTGTCGTAGCGCGACAGCCAGGGATCACTCTGGATTTCGGCCAGCAGGATGCCGTCGGTCATGAATTTCAGGTAGGTGCGCTCGCCGACCTGTTCGTTGAAGCGGACCTGGAAACCAACGGCGCCGCCGACGGCCGTCTGCAGCTCTTCGGCAACGCGGTTGGCCACGGCACGCGCCGCGATGCGGCGCGGCTGGGTGCAGCCAATCATGCCGGCAATGCCTCGACCGGCACTCAGGCAGATCTTCGGAATCTGGGTGGTCTTGCCCGAACCGGTTTCACCGGCCACCACCACAACCGGATGATCGGTGATCAGCTGGCGAAGCCGCTCGGCATACTGCCCGACCGGCAGATTTGCATCGACCTGGACCCCGGGCAATCCGGATGCGCGGGCGGCGAAGGCAGCGCGGCTTTCCGAAAGCGCGACGGCTAAACGCTGCGCTGCTTCGGCATCGGCCGGATTTCGCTTGGCGGCGGCCTGCAGACGCTGCAGTCGGCCTTGATCCTGGCTGAGGGTTTCGGAAAATGCGGACATGGCGTCATTTTATCGGATTGCCCCGATGAAAAACGGCGCCTTGCGGCGCCGTTTTGCTTACTTGACTGGCTTCAGTGGACTGGCCGTGACCGTCCCTTCCTTCAGGCGCTTCTCGAAGAAGGCCAGCAGGCGGTTGGCATAATCGATCTGATTCTCCTTGAGCACGTTACCGTGCCCCTCGCCCGGGTAAATCTTCATTTCAGCCGGAGTACCGACCTTCTGCAGCGCGGCATACATCATCTCGGTTTGTTCCGGCGGACAGGTGGTGTCCTTTTCGCCGGCGAACAGCATAACCGGAATCCGGATGTTGGCCGCCAGACGGGCCGGCGAATACTGCGCGACGTCATCCTGGGCGACATCACCGAAAAACGCCTTTGCCGGATTCATGCCGCCGCCGCCGTTGGTGGAATAGTTCAGCTGGGTCGGAAGATCATACGTGCCGACATTGCCGACCGCGCAGCGATAAAGCGCTGGCTCCTTGGCAGCACCCATCAACGCAGCATAGGCACCGTAACTCGCGCCATAGATGCAGATACGATCCGGATCGGCGATGCCCTGGCTGATTGCCCAACGGGTGGCGTCGGTCAGATCGTCCTGCATGGTCTTACCCCACTGGCGGTAGCCCTTCTCCCGGAACTCCTTGCCGTAGTTGCCGGAGCCCCGGAAATTGACCTGCATCACGGCATAGCCGCGGCTGGCCAGCATCTGCACTTCCGGGTTATAGCCCCAGCTGTCGTAGGGTCCGAACGGCCCGCCGTGCGGATTCACAATCAGCGGCAGGTTCTTGCCGGATGAGCCCTTGGGGGTGGTCACGAACACCTCGATGTCGAGCCCATCACGGGCTTTGAACTTCATCGGATCCATCAGCGACAGCTTGGCCGGATCAATCCAGGACGCGCGCGATACCAAATGTTCGGCTTTCTGGGTGGTGTTATCGAACAGATAATACTCGCCGGCAATGGTATCGGACTCGACCACATAGATGATTTTATTGCCATCGTTGGTCGCGGATACCGGATACACATCGGCGTCAGGGAAGGAGGCCTGCAGTTTAATCAGGTTACGGGCGAACGGATTGGCTTTGTCGATGAACTCATAGCGCGGGAAGCCATCTTCGTAACGAACGGCATACACGCTGTCATCGACCGGGGATGACAACAACACACCCGGATCGACATTGTCGTCGCGGGCAATCTGCTTCTTCTCGCCGGTCTTGAAATTGTAGGTGAACAGCGCGTTGGGGCCGGTTGTCTGGCTCAGCGTGTAATAAAGCATCTGGTTATCTGCGGAGAATGCCTTGGCCTCGAAATCCTGTCCCGTGGCTTTCTGGTCATGAATCACCACCCAGTCGGCTTCTTCGCTGGCGCGCATGTAAACCTTCGAATCCTTATAGGACTTGGCCTTGATGAAACCACGCACCTGAGCGGCGTTGTCGGTCACGAACTGGCCATAACCTTCTGTCGGCGGTTTTTTGAAGGTGGGTCGGATATCGCCGTTCTCGACGTTCATGCGACCGTAAGTACTGGATCCGGTATCCGAGGCGTATTGCACCAGCACGAACTTGTCGTCATCCTTGAGCGTATCGAGAATCTGCGCGAAATAGCCACGGCCATAGGCCGTGCCGATATTCGAGCCATCGGCATTCATGGCGTACCAGGCCCCGGTCCAGGACGGACTGGCATTGGCACCTTCACGGACTGAGGAAGTGAACAGCAGGCGTTTGTTGCTGACCCAGTAGAATTCACCGATATAGGCCTTCTCTTGGGGCTTGAACGAACCGGTAATCTGTTTAGTGGCCAAATCCATCACTACCAAAGCTCTCAATTTCTCGAAAGGCACCGTTGCGGCCAGATAACGACCGTCGGGGGAAATCTTGACTTGACTGAAACTCGAGCGTTTCCAGAAATCCTCCACCGGAATGGGCTGCGACAGCACCGGTTGCGCCGTGGAAAGCATCAGTAAAGCCAGCAAAAAGCGTTTGAGCCTCATAACAGATCCTTGAATACCTATTGGAGGTACTACTTTAAAGGGAATTTAGGACCAAAACAACATTTCGGCGACTATCGGTGCCATAGACATAGGCAACTTCACACGGCGTTAACATGGGCATATCCCGGTCACATTATTCGCCGCTAATGGAGGGTTCTATTATGATTACTTCGGACCGAAAAAAAGCACCGGGACCGGTGCTCATTTAATGGTGGGTCGTGAAGGATTCGAACCTTCGACCAAAAGATTAAGAGTCTTCTGCTCTACCAGCTGAGCTAACGACCCGTCAGCGTCGTCCGAAATGGTGGGTCGTGAAGGATTCGAACCTTCGACCAAAAGATTAAAAGTCTTCTGCTCTACCGACTGAGCTAACGACCCATCGAACGGACGT
>JAJTGG010000013.1 GCA_021299355.1 Lysobacteraceae bacterium | reverse complement strand
TGCGCGACGCAACGCGCGCCGTTACCGCACTGCCCGGCAAAACTGCCGTCCTGGTTGAGGATGCGGTAGGACGCCACGGCATTCTGCGAATGCGGTGCTTCAATCGTCAGCAGCTGATCGAATCCGATGCCGAAGTGGCGATCGCCCATGCGACGGATCTGTTCGGCATCCGGAAGGGCTGCGCCGGCCCTGCAATCGATGACGGCAAAATCATTGCCGGCACCGTGCATTTTGGCAAAACGCAGGGAACTCACTGCGCGGCTCCGGCCTCGGTCGTTTCCGATTCAGGTTTGACCAATGGACCTTTGTTGCCGCAGGCGGCCAGCAACAGGCTGCTGTAGAGCAGTACAACGAGGGTTCTCAGGGCGTGTCGTTTCATGGGGAAAGTATATCCGTTCCCGGCCCGGCAGGCATGAAAAAGGGCCTGCATTGCAGGCCCTCTGGACTGATCTCGCGTCGCGCCTTAGTGAACGCCCAGTACTTCAAGCATGTAGGCGAACTGTTCGGCACTTTCCTGATAGCGCCGGAAGCGCCCGGATTTACCGCCGTGGCCGGCTTCCATGTTGACCCGGAATACGACCGGATTCGGGCCGGTCTTGAATTCGCGCAGCTTGGCCACGTATTTGGCCGGCTCGAAATACTGCACCTGCGAATCCCACAGGCCGGTGCCGACGAACACGGTCGGATAAGCCTTGCGTTCCAGGTTGTCATAGGGCGAATAGCTCAGCATGTAGTCGTAGTATTTGCGGTCGGCCGGATTGCCCCACTCATCGTACTCGTTGGTGGTCAATGGAATGCTTTCATCCAGCATGGTGGTGACCACATCCACGAACGGCACCTGCGAAATGATCAGGGTGTAGTCCTGCGGTGCCATGTTGGCGATGGCGCCCATCAGCAAGCCGCCGGCCGAACCGCCGTAAGCGGCAACGCGGTCCTTCGCGGCATAGCCTTCTTTGACCAGGAAGCGGGTGACGTCGATGAAGTCGGTAAAAGTGTTTTTCTTGTTCAGCAATTTGCCGTTGTCGTACCAGGCACGGCCCATTTCCTGACCGCCGCGGATGTGCGCGATGGCATAGACCATGCCGCGGTCGAGAAGGCTGACGTTGATGATCGAAAAGCGCGGGTCGGTGCTGGCGCCGTAGCTGCCGTAGGCGTACTGCAGCAGGGCGGCCTTGCCGTCTTTTTTGAAACCCTTCTTGTACACCAGCGATACCGGAATGCGGGTGCCGTCACGGGCGGTTGCCCACAGGCGTTCGGTCACGTAATCCTCGGGCGTGTAGCCGCCCAGCACCGGATCACGCTTGAGCAGCCGGCGCTCGCCGGTGCGCATGTTCACTTCGTAGACGGTGTTCGGCGTGGTCAGCGAGGTATAGGCATAGCGCAGCCAGTCGGTGTCCGGTTCGGCGTTGATGTTCAGGCCCATGGTGTAGGCCGGCTCGTCGCTGGCCACAAACGCGCTCTTGCCATCGGCGGCGAGCGTGCGCAGGCGCAGTAGCGCATTGGAACGCTCTTCAATGGCGATGTAGCCCTTGAACAGCTCGAAGCCCTCGATGAACACATCCCCGGCGTGCGGTACCAGCTCTTTCCAGGCCTTACGGTCACCGTCGGCGGCCGTATCGTCGCGCGTCATCAGCCGGTAGTTCGGCGCGTTCCAGTTGGTGCGGATGACCCAGCGGCCATCGAGATGGTCGGCACTGTACTCGACATCGCGCTGGCGGGGTGCGAATACAGTGAATTTTCCGGGCTTGGCCGCGGAGGTACAACGCATTTCCGAGCTGACCGTACTCTGCACGCCGATGCAGATGTAGGCATCGGAGCGGCTACGGCTGATGCCCATGTAGAAGCTGTCATCCGACTCTTCATACACCAAGGCGTCATCCTTGGCGGCACTGCCCAGCACATGGGTCTTGACCCGTTTGCTGAGCAGCGTGACCGGATCCTTCTCGATGTAGAACAGAGTGCGGTTATCGTCGGCCCAGATGATGTTGGCTTCGATGTTTTCGACCGTATCGGCAAAAACCTTGCCAGTGGCCAGATCCTTGACGCGCAACGTGTACTGGCGGCGCCCGACGGCATCTTCGGCCCAGGCCACCAGGCGGTTGTCCGGGCTGATTTCATAATCGCCGATGGCGAAGTAGCCCTTGCCCTCGGCCATGACATTCTGGTCGAACAGGATTTCTTCCGGCGCATCCATGCTGCCTTTACGGCGGGCGATGATGGCGTAATCCTTGCCGGTTTCGAAGCGGGTGTAATACCAGTAGCCTTTGCGCAGGAACGGCACCGAGGAATCATCCTGCTTGATGCGGCCGGTGATTTCGGCGTACAACTTGTCCGCGGTCGGCTTGGACGAGATCAGCATCGCATCGGCGTAGGCATTTTCGGCGTTCAGCACCGCCAGCATTTCCGGATTCTTGCGGGTGTCATCACGCAGCCAGTAGTAATCATCATTGCGGACGGCGCCGTGCGGCGCGGTCACGGCATGCACTTTCTTGGCGATCACGGGCGGTTTCGGGGATTCGGCGGACACGAGGGCACTCCAGGTAAACGAGGCGAGCAGCACGGCATTGCGGATGGATTTCATGGCTCGGTCCCCGGGAAAAGTTTCTGTTTCAGGAAGGTGTAGGCCAGTGCCGACATATAAGCCGACTGGGCGTTGTTGGCAGCGCCGCCATGGCCGCCTTCGATGTTTTCGTAATAGGTCACGTCATGGCCCTGGTCCTGCATGCGTGCCATCATCTTGCGGGCATGGCCCGGATGTACGCGGTCGTCACGGGTCGATGTGGTGAACAGCACCGGTGGATAGCGTACGTCCTTGCGCACGTTCTGGTAAGGCGAATAAGCCTTCAGGAAGCTCCAGTCATCGGTGTCGGGATTGCCGTATTCCGCCATCCATGACGCACCGGCCAGCAGCTTGTGATAGCGTTTCATGTCCAGCAGCGGCACCTGGCAGACCACAGCACCGAACAGTTGCGGATACATCACGGTCATGTTGCCCATCAGCAGGCCGCCGTTGCTGCCACCCTGGATGCCCAGGTGCTTGGGCGTGGTGATCTTGCGTGCAATCAGGTCTTCGGCCACCGCCGCGAAGTCTTCATAGGCTTTGTTGCGGTCGGCTTTCAATGCTGCCTGATGCCAACGCGGTCCGTATTCGCCGCCGCCACGGATGTTGGCGACCACATATACCCCACCCTGGCTCAGCCAGGACCGACCCACACCAGCGGAATAATTCGGCGTCAGCGACACTTCGAAGCCGCCATACCCATACAGCAGGGTCGGATTTTTTCCGTTACGCAGCATATTTTTCTTCGACACCATGAAATAGGGCACGCGGGTGCCGTCTTTGCTGGTAGCGAACTGCTGGCTGATTTCATGCTGGCTGGCATCGAAGAAGCCCGGCAGCTGCTTCAGTTTTTCAGGTGCTGTGCCGACCGTTCCGAGCAGCAGCGAGGTCGGGGTCAGATAGTCGGTGACGGTCATGAAATAGTCGTTGGACTCCTCGGCATCCACGGCGCTGATGCCGACCGTGCCGAAAGCCGGGGCCCCGACCAGCGGCGTACGGGTCCAGCCATTGTTTCCGGGCGTCAGCACATACAGACGGTTCTTGACGTCTTCCAGCACATTGAGAATCACGTGGTCCTTGGTCACCGCGCTGCTGGCCAGCGAGGTATTCTGCGCCGGCTCGAACAATACATCGAAATTCCGGGCACCCGACAGGAACGCATCGAGACGGATTGCCAGCAGACTGCCGGCGATGTAGTCCCGTCCGCCGACTGTCCACGGCTGACGCAGCTCCACGCTCAGCCATTCACGGAACGCTCCTTTCTGGGCGCCGTCCGGCAGATCGAGCTTGAGCAAAGCGCCGTCCTTGCCGCGCAGATACAGCTCGTTGGTGTAAAAGGTCAGGCCGCGGTAAACAAAGTCACGCTCGAAGCCCGGCGTGTGGTCGCGGTAGGCGCCGACCGAAATGTCGGATTCCTGGCCCTCATAGACGGCTTTGGCCGCGGACATTGGCGTGCCGCGCTTCCATTCCTTGGCGATGCGCGGATAGCCGGAGCTGGTCATGGAACCGGATCCGAAGTCGGTACTGACATAAACGGTATCGGTGTCGATCCAGCCGATTTGACCCTTGGCCTCGGGCCGAGAGAAACCGCCTGCGACGAAGGCCTTGTCGGAGACGTCGAACTCGCGGGTCACATCGGCATCGGCGCCGCCACGCGACAGCGAAATCAGGCAGCGGTCGTAGGTCGGGCGCAGACAATCGGCGCCGCCCCAGACCCAATTGACGCCTTCGGCCTTGCCCAGCGCATCGATATCGAGCAGCACTTCCCAGCGTGGCGCTTCCTTGCGGTACTCGGCCAGAGTCGTGCGGCGCCAGACGCCCTGCGGATTGTTTTTATCGCGCCAGAAATTGTAGTAGAAGCCACCCATCTTGCTGACGTAGGGAATACGGGCGTTGGAATCGAGAATTTCCAGCAGGCTGCCGCGCAGGGCGTCGAAACTCGGATCGCCGGCCAGCTGCTTTTCGGAGACGGCATTGCGGGCACGCACCCAATCCAAGGCCTTGGTGTCTTCTACCCCCTCCAGCCAAAGATATGGATCTTCATTCATGTCTTGGGCTTCGGCAGGAGCCATGAGAACGGCGGACATCATCAAGACGGAAAGGCGCATGCATTCGATTCCTGAGCGATTAACGGGGAATCCGAAAATACCATAAATCCCCCCGCCGCCACCGTGCGGCTTCACGCGGCCTTGCGGAATACACCCCTGGTTTGTTTGCGAGGTGCCGGAAAAACAAGCACTTGCGAAACACGGGCGGCCGGCGCATACCGACGCGCCACCCACCGGAAGCGTGCCAGTGCCAAAACCGGCGCAGCAAGCAGCCAAAGCGGCCAGAGTCCGACTGCGGCATGGCGCCATGGCAGATCAGGAACCATCGCCAGCCCCAGCAGTACCAAGAGGGACAGCTGCCAGCAGTATCGTAAGAAAATTTGAGCGTTCATGGCGGTCTCCGGAGGGGTCTCAGGCCAGTATCGGCCAGCGGCTTCTCAAATCCTGAGAGCGACCGAAATTGACACCGTCTTCAGCAGTGCCGGCGCATCCTAGTGTTTTAGGAGCATGACACATGGGCAAAATCCTCATCGCAATCGTGGTCATCGGCCTGAGCCTGACCGCCTACAGCTATGCCAAATCCGGCAAGCCGGCGCCGCTGACCAGCAGTGCCGATGTCGATCTCGAGCGCTACATGGGGCGCTGGTGGGTGATTTCGCACATTCCGTATTTCGCCGAGAACGGCAAAGTGGCGACCGCCGACATCTATGCCCTCAAGCCGGATGGCAACATCGACAATGTTTTCGCCTACCGGAAGGCGTTCGACCAGCCGGAAAAGCGCATGCAGGCGACGGCACGGGTTTATCCGGACACACGCAACACCCACTGGCAGGTCCGCTTCTGGGGCGGACTGATCCGGGCCCAGCTGCTGATTCTGGAAGTCTCGCCCGACTACCGCTGGGCCTTGATCGGCAATCCGGACCGCTCTCTGGCCTGGGTGTTCGCGCGTGACCCGGTGATGGACGACGCCACCCTGTCCGGACTGCAGGAAAAACTGCGGGCTTACGGCTATGATCCGGCCGCGCTGAAACGCGTGCCGCAGACGCCGGATCAGCTGACGGCTTCGGACTGATCCAGGACACGCGCCGCTGCCTGTCGGCCGAGCTCGATCATTTCCTCGGCGCGCCAGAATTCGTAGATGGCACAGGCATCGTGTGCGATGCCGATCAATACATCGGGCGGGTCGCGCGCAAGCTGCATTTCGGTCATGTAACCGTGCATAGTGCTGAGCGAGCGCGACATCAGCTCCATCACACTGCGGTTGACTTTCACGCCCGGCGCCGCCGGATTGCCGCGGCCAACGCTCTGCAGCAGGCGCGTCCAGCCTGTTTCGATTGCGCTCAGGTTTCCGACTTCGGCCCTGTCAGTGGCCTCCGGTGCCGACGCCGTCGTTGCCGGCGGTGCGTGCACCGGATGCGCGGCGTTGATGTCGACTGCAATGACCCGCAGTCCGGTGTATTCACGCGCGCCCGAAACCGGTAATGGCGCCAGCAGTCCGCCATCAACCAGATCCTGTCCATGATAGCGGTGCGGCGTGAGCAGCATCGGGATGGCGATCGAGGCGCGGATGGCATCGAACAGCGGGCCGCTGTCGAGCCAGACCTTGCTGCGCGAATCGAGGCTGGTGGCAACGGCTTTGAATGCAATCGGCAATTCTTCGATGCGGTGCTCGCCGACCAGCTGCTGCAGCACACCGATGACACGGTCGCCTTTGATGAAGCCGGGATGCCCGAATGCGAAATCGGCCAGACGGAACACTTCCCGGCGTGTCAGTGAACAGGCCCATTGCCGGTATTCGGGCAGGCCTCCGGCGCAGAAGATGCCACCGACCAGTGCGCCCATGGAACAACCGATCACCGCCTCGATTCGGTAACCGCGGGCCTGCAGTTCCTCGATGACGCCGATATGCGCCAGACCGCGTGCACCTCCGGCACCAAGGACCAAGGCGATGCTTTTGCCGTCATCCTTGCGCATCGGACGCTTAAACGCCGTAATTGGACAGCGCCAACTGCAAACTGGATTTGGCCGACTCGCGCAGGGAAACCGGTGCGATGATTTCGGCATCGGCACCGTAACGCAGCACATCCATCAGCAACTCACGCGGATTGGAATACGGCACCTTCAGCTCGTATCGGCCGTCGTCGAGAAAACGGCCTTCCTGCTTCGAGTGCCAGTGTTCCTCGGAAACCCAGCGCGCCGCTTCGGCGGAAAACACGATAGTGGCGGTATTGCGTGCGGCGCCGGAGAAGATGCCGTAACCATCGGTCAGCTGCAGATTGAGTTCATGCTCGCTGACATCTTCGGCATCGTCGTCAAGCACCCTGACATGCTTCATGCGGTCGACCGAAAAACTGCGCAGCGCATCGCGCTCATGATCCAAGGCATCCAGATACCAGTTATCACGGTAATGGGTCAGCCGCTGCGGCGATACCGTGCGCGTGGTCAACTGGTCGGTCGAGCGCGCGGTGTAATCGAAGCGCAGCCGTTTGCGTGAAAGTACCGCACCGGCAACCTGACGGAACGCAGCCTCATCACGCTGGCGGGTGTAGGATCCGATCACGCGGATGCGCTCGATCGGCCAGCGCCGGCCCTGGCTCTGATTGGCCAACAGCAGATCGATGCGTTTCTTCAGCGGCGCCAACGCGCCGCCGAGCACATCGGCGCCACTGCGGTTGAGCAGTTCATGCGTGGCCAGCAGGGCATGCAGCTCATCCGAGCTGAACCACAAGCCAGGCAGTTCGAACTGGTCGATCTGCAACCGGTCGTAGAAAAAGCCGGCATCGGTACTCAGCAAGGGGGCGTGCAGCACGTCGCGCAGAAATCCGACATCCCGGTACAGGGTGGCGCGCGAACAGCCGAGCTCCTCTTCCAGCGTATCGGCGGCAACCGGATAGCGCGCGGCTTTCAGGCGCTTGTGCAAGGCGAATATGCGGTCATAACGGTCCATTCCATCACATCATAGCATTCCGTTATTTGCCTTGTCGGGCGGTAACGGAGTAAATTGTCGGGCACGGGCACACCCCGATACCCATCCGGACTCCGCCATGCCCGATTTCATCGATCAAACCTTCCTGCTGTTCGTGCTGATCGGCTTCGGCGCGCAGATGATCGACGGTGCGCTGGGTATGGCCTACGGGCTGACCGCTTCCTCGTTTCTGCTGGCGGCTGGCGTACCGCCGGTGGCGGCCAGCGCCACCGTGCACATGGCTGAAACATTCACCACCGGCGCTTCGGCGGTCTCGCATCACAGCTTCGGTAACGTGCACAGCCCGTTGTTCAAGCGCCTGGTCATTCCCGGCATGATCGGGGCCGGGATCGGCGCCTATGTGCTGACGGAACTGGATGGCGAGATGCTCAAGCCCTGGATTGCCGGCTATCTGGTGCTGATGGGCGTCTATGTCCTGCTGAAATCGTTCCGGGAAATCAACCCGATCCATGTTGAAAAACGCGTTGGCCCGCTGGGCTTTTTCGGTGGCCTAGTCGATGCCATCGGCGGCGGCGGCTGGGGACCGATCGTGACCTCGACGCTGCTGGCACGCGGAAACCATACGCGTCATACCATCGGCACGGTCAATGCCGTCGAGTTCTTCGTGACCCTGACCGCATCGGCGGTATTCATTGCCAGCATCGGTCTGGATCACTGGGAAATCGTCCTGGCGCTGGCCCTCGGCGGCGTCTGCGCGGCACCGCTGGCCGGCCTGATCGCCAAACGCGTTCCACACCGGCCGATGATGGCCGTGGTCGGTCTGCTGATCATCGTGGTCAGCGGGCGCACGCTCTGGAAAAGCTTCGGCAGCTGAAGCCGAACCCAATAGGTGTTTATGCCACAATAAGGGTATGACCGACCCCGTACTGGCCCTGAACGATCCGCCCGGCGACCGCATTGCACGCACCACCTGCTACATGTGTGCCTGCCGTTGCGGTATCCAGGTCCATCTCAAGGACGGCAAGGTCCGCTACATCGAGGGCAACCCCGATCATCCGGTCAACCGCGGCGTGATCTGCGCCAAGGGTTCGGCCGGCATCAAACAGCATTACTCTCCGGCGCGCCTGAAAAAGCCGATGAAGCGCGTCGGCGAGCGCGGTGAAAACCGGTTTGAAGAAATCGAATGGGATGAAGCCCTGCAGCTGGCTACGGAAAAACTGGCGGCGGCGCGCGGCGTCAATCCGAACCGTCTGGCCTTCTTCACCGGGCGCGACCAATCGCAGGCGCTGACCGGCTGGTGGGCGCAACAATACGGCACATATAACTACGCCGCGCATGGCGGCTTCTGTTCGGTCAACATGGCGGCCGGCGGTCTGTACACGCTCGGCGGCAGCTTCTGGGAATTCGGCGAACCGGATTGGGAACACACCGACTACCTGATGCTCTGGGGCGTGGCCGAAGACCACGATTCGAACCCGATCAAACTCGGTCTGGGCCGCCTGAAATCGCGCGGCGCGAAAGTGGTCGCGATCAATCCGGTACGCACCGGCTACGGTGCCATTGCCGATGAATGGATCGGCATCCGGCCCGGCACCGACGGCCTGCTGGCGATGGCATTGATTCATGAGCTGATCCGCAATGGCCGGATTGATCTGGATTATCTGGTGCGCTACTGCAATGCCCATCATCTAGTGGTGGAAGCGCCAGGCACCGCCGAACACGGTCTGTTTGTGCGCGACGCCGAGGGCCACATTCTGTGCTGGAACCGGGATACCAACGCCGAAGCACCAGCCGATGCCACTGGCATCTCACCGGTCATCAACGGCACCCATCTGCTCGCCGATGGCCGCGTGGTCAAGCCGGTGTTCGAGCTTGTGCTGGCGCGCTATGGCAGTGACGGTTATTCGCCTGAAATGGCCAGCGAAAGCTGTGGCGTACCGGCAACAACCATCCGGCGCCTTGCCGCCGAACTGGCCAAGACCGCATTCGATCACAAGCGCAGCCTGCCGATTGCCTGGACCGACAGCAACGGCAACCGCCATACCGAAATGCCGATGCGGCCGGTGGCCATGCATGCCATGCGCGGTATCAGTGCGCATGCCAACGGCTTCCAGACCTGTCGCGCCCTGCATCTGCTGCAGTTACTGCTCGGTGCGGTCGACGCCCCGGGTTCATTCCGTTACCAACCGCCGTTTCCGCGTCCGATTCCGCCGGCCAACCGGCCGGGCCGAACGCGCGACACAGAAGGCCGGCTGAATGCGATGCCGCTGGGTTTTATCCACGGTCCGGAAGACTTGCTGGTGGATGCCGCCGGGCAGCCGCTGCGGGTGGATGAAGCCTACTCCTGGAAATACCCGCTGGCCGTGCACGGCATGATGCACACCGTGCTGCGTAATGCGCATTCCGGTGCGCATGGGAAAATTGATGTGCTGATGATGTTCATGGCCAACATGAGCTGGAATTCGGCGATGAACACGCATGAAACCCTACACTGGCTGACCGACAAAGACGATAGCGGCAACTACCGGATTCCCTACATCATCTACGCCGATGCCTATTCCAGCGAGATGTGCGCTTATGCCGACCTGATTCTGCCGGACACCACCTACTTGGAACGCTTCGATGCGGTCAGCATGCTGGACCGCCCGATTTCCGATGCCGACGGCGCCTCCGATGCGCTACGGCATCCGGTGCTGCCGCCGGACCGCGATGTACGCGGTTTCCAATCGGTACTGATCGAACTGGGAGCGCGTCTGGGCCTGCCCGGTCTGGTGCATGCCGATGGCGCGCCGCTGTACCGCGATTATGCCGATTACATCGTCCGTCATGAGCGTGCGCCGGGCGTGGGTCTGCTGGCCGGCTGGCGCGGCAGCGATGGCAACAGCCACGGCAAAGGCGCGCCGAATCCGGAACAACTGCAACGCTACATCGACAACGGCGGCTTCTGGCATGCCGCGGTTCCGGAATCCGGACGGTATTTCAAAATGGCCAACCGCGATTATCTGGAATGGGCGAAAGCAATGGGCTTCATCGCCAGCGCCGAACCGGTAGTGCTGCAGCTGTACTCAGAAACCCTGCAGAAATTCCGGCTTGCCGCCGAAGGTTTCGGCACGGTGCAGCCGCCCGATGCCGAGCGCGAGCGCGTGCGCCGTTATTTCGATCCCTTGCCTTTCTGGTATGCGCCGTTCGAACACGCACAGACCGATTCCACCGAATTCCCGCTGCATGCGCTGACCCAGCGTCCGCCCTTCATGTATCACGCCTGGGGATCGCAGAACGCCTGGCTGCGGCAGATCATGGCGCGCAATTTTCTTTACCTGCATCCCGACACCGCAGCGCGTTACGGCCTGGCCGATGGCGACTGGGCGGAACTGCGTTCGCATCTGAGCGCCATCACCGTGCCGGTGAAACTGACCAACAACGTGCAGCCCGATACGGTGTGGACCTGGAACGCGCTCGGCAAACGCAAACGCACGTGGGGCCTTTCGGCGGATGCGCCGGAAAGCAACCAAGGCTTCCTGCTCAACCCGCTGATTTCCGATCTGACTCCGAATGCCGATTACGCCAACGCCGATCCGATTACCGGACAGGCGGCCTGGTTCGATCTGCGGGTGGCGCTGCGCAAAGTGGCACCGCAATCATTCAGTACACCGCAGTTCACGCCGCTGGGAGCGCCGGCATGACCGCATTGCCGGCCGCCGGCGGCAAGAAGCTCGGTCTGCTGATCGATCTCGACATCTGCGTCGGTTGCCACGCCTGCGCGGTGGCCTGCAAGGAATGGAACGACCAGGGCATTTCCGCGCCGCTGCCGGACAGTGATGCCTACGGCGCAGCGCCGGATGGCGTCTGGTTCAACCGCGTGCACAGTTACGAGCTGGAGGCGCTTGATGCCCAGCCCGCCAGTACCCTGCATTTCCCGCGTTCCTGCCTGCATTGCGAAACACCGGCCTGCGTCAGCGTGTGCCCGACCGGTGCCAGCTACAAACGCGCCGAAGACGGCATCGTGCTGATCAATCCGGACACCTGCATCGGCTGCAAGCTGTGCTCCTGGGCCTGTCCGTACGGTGCTCGCGAATATTCGCCGAGCGAAGGCATCATGAAGAAATGCACGCTGTGCGTCGACCGCATCTACAACGACAGCATTCCCGAGGCACAACGGCAACCGGCCTGCGTACAGGCCTGCCCGACACGGGCCCGCGGCTTCGGCGACTTCAATGACCCGGATTCCGAAGTCTCGGTCCGTTCGCGCGAGCGCGGCGGCATGGCCTTGATGCCGGAGCTCGGCTACCAGCCGGTCAACCGCTATCTGCCGGCGCGCAGCAAACAGCCGGTCTGCACCGAGTCGGTAACCGAACGTCTCGATCCCGCCCAACTGCCCAGCGCCCTGCGCTGGCTCGACAAAATCCTGAGTCGCTGATGCATCCTGCCCTGTCCGTCATTTTCTTCAGCACGCTGTCGGGCACCGGTTACGGCCTGTGGTTCTGGTTCGGCGCCTCCCTGTTGGGGCACGACCGCGATTTCGGCATCCGTGATTACGTTACGCTCGGCATGGGTGCCCTGTTCGTGACCGCCGGATTGCTCAGCTCGACCCTGCATCTGGGCCGGCGCGAACGCGCCTGGCGGGCGTTCTCGCAGTGGCGCAGTTCCTGGCTGTCACGCGAGGGTGTGCTGGCCGTGCTGTGTTACCTGCCAGCGGCGGCACTGCTGTTTTTTCCGATGCATGGCCCAGTGCAGAAAATCCTAGCCGTATTATTGATGACGCTTAGCATGGCCACCGTGGTCTGCACCGTGATGATCTACCGGAGCCTGAACACGGTACCCGCATGGCAGCATGTGACCGTGGTTCCGATTTATCTGATGAGCAGCATCTATACCGGCGGCCTGTGGCTGGCCAGCATCTACGCCATCTGGACCTTCGCGCCGGTACTGGCGGTTTTCGCGATGCTGATTCTCTGGCTGATGACCCGCTACTGGCGCAACAACGACCTTCCGCTGGCAGTGTCGCGTAGCAGCGCGCTGGGACTGCCGCAGGAACGCAGCGTGCGTGTGTTCGAACATCCGCATACCGAAGCGAATTACATCACCCGGGAAATGGTGCACGTGCTGGCCCGCAAGCACAGCGCGGTTTTTCGCGAATGCTGCCGAGGGTTCGGTTTCGCTCTTCCGCTGATCGCCTGTCTCGGCGCATGGACGCTGAATCTGCCCTGGCTCTATAGCATCGCCGCGATATCTGGCATGCTCGGCGTGTTCATCGGGCGTTGGCTGTTCTTCGCCGAGGCGAAACATGTGGTGAGTCTGTATTACTGACCGGCGTGATGCCGGACGGAGCGTTTAAAAACGAAGCAACTCCGCCGCGCCCTGTACGAACAGTTTTTCCGCCACCGCACGACCGAGCGCTTCGGGATCCGCGGCATCGCCTTCGGCCGAAGCAGCGATGGAGCGGATATTTTCAGCATCGCCGACCCATCCGCTGAGCTGAAGGCGTTCACCCTGCAATTCGGCATAGCCAGCCACCGGCACGTGGCAGGATCCATGCAGCGCCAGATTCATGGCGCGCTCGGCACGCACGCGTAATTCGGTCGGGCGATGATTGAGTGCGGCGAACAGGGCGGCGGTGTCCGGATCATCGCTGCGGCACTCCACGGCGATGGCGCCCTGCGCCACCGCCGGCCACCATTGCGGCGGCGCCAATTGCGAACGAATTTGAGAATGCAGACCGAGCCGCTCAAGCCCGGCGCAGGCCAGGATGATGGCGTCGTAATCGCCGGCCGCGCATTTGGCCAGACGGGTATTGATGTTGCCGCGCAGATCGCGCACCTGAAGATCCGGGCGCCGCTGTTTCAGCTGCACCTGCCGGCGCTGCGAAGAGGTGCCGACCACGGCGCCGATTGGCAACTCGGCCATGGCCGCGAAATGTTCCGAAATGAAGGCATCGAAGGGATTGTCACGCGCAAGCACCGCGGCCAGGGAAAACTCCGGTTCGAGCTGCATCGGCACATCCTTCAGGGAGTGCACGGCGGCGTCGGCGTGGCCTTCCAGCATGGCCACTTCCAGCTCTTTCAGGAACAGGCCCTTGCCACCGATTTTCGACAATGACACATCGAGAATCTGGTCACCGCGGGTGGTCATCGGCACCAGTTCAATCTGCAGCCCGGGATGGGCGGCGCGCAGCAGGCCGGCGACATGGTCGGTCTGCCAGAGCGCGAGCGTACTTTCACGGGTGGCCAGTCGGAGCGTTTTCATCGGGCCATTATCGCATTGCCGGCGCAGCCACGCATCAATTTCCCTTGAACCAGTCCTTCAGTTCGCCGGCACAGCGCCGGCTGACTTCGAGCGGCGTCGGGCTGTCCTTGAGATGCGCCCAGATCCGGCCGTCGCCGTCACGGTGCAGTTCGGCCAGCTGTGCGCGGTTGACCAGGCAGTTTCGGTGGATGCGCAGCAAGCGCATCGGATGCTGCTGTTCCAGATCCTTGAGCGACTGGTCGAGCACGTGCTCGCCGCCACGGTGATGCACGATGGTGTATTTATCATCGGCATGCAGGTAATGGATGTCGGCCAATGCAATGCGGCGGATGATGCCGCCGAACGAGGCGGCTACGAAATCCCTGCCATCATCGGCGGCCGACGTGCGCTTCAGGCGGATGACGCGCTCGATGCTTTCGCGCAGGCGTTCGCGGCGGACCGGTTTGAGCAGGTAATCCACGGCCTGGGCTTCGAACGCCGCCACGGCATGCTGATCGAAAGCCGTGCAGAACACCACCAGCGGCGGATTCGGCAATTGCTGCAGGCGCTTGGCCAGATCCAGCCCGGATTCCCCCGGCATGGCGATGTCGAGCAGCATCAGCTCCGGCGTCTGCGTCTGCGCAATCTGGAAGGCCTGCACGGCATTGACGGCGAGTGCCTGCACGCGGCAGTCCGGCATGTCGGCCAGAAAGCCGGCCAGACGCTCGGCCGCCAAGGGTTCATCATCGACCACGACGATATCAAGCGGCCGGTTCATTCGGAATTCCAAGCTGGATACTGAAGCGGCCGTTATCGGTAGTTTCGGTCAGGCTGGCAGGTGCGCCGTAATACAGCGCCAGACGACGGCGGATGGAGTCGAGGGCATGGCCATGGCCGACCGTCGGATTGCCGGGCGGCAACGGGTTGCTGATGGTCAATTGCACGCGGCCATCGGCAGCCTTCGCCACGACCTCGATCTCGCCGCCTTCCGGCAGGCCGGCAATGCCGTGGATGACCGCATTCTCGAAAAGCGGTTGCAGGGTCAGGCGTGGCATGCGAATTTGCATCGGAAGATCGGCAGCCAATTGCCAGTCAAGGCGCAGGCGTGTGCCGAGCCGCAGTTGCTCAATAGCCAGATATTGCCGTGCAATCTGCAGTTCCTCGGCCAAGGTAGCTTCGGCATTTTCATCACCGAGTGCTGCGCGAAACAGGTCGGACAGATCTTCGATAGCCGATTCCGCGGTGTGCGGATCGCGCCGCACCAATGCGGCGATGGTGTTCATCGAGTTGAACAGAAAGTGTGGATTGATGCGCGCCTGCAGGGCCTGCAGCGAGGCTTTGGCATTGGCACGGACCTGGTCGCGCCACTGGTCGCGCACATAGAAATAGCGCAGCATCACCGCCGAGAGCAGCGCCATCATCAACGCGGTACCTAAACAGAACTGCGCCGGATGCAGATGCTGCAGCGCGCGGTACTGAAACTCGCGGTCGAGGACATACACCAGCCAGGCCGCCAGCGCCGAGAGCATGCCACTGAGCGTGGCCGCCAGCGCGTACGACAGCGGTGAACTGAAGTGCGACAATACCGGACCGGCTTTGCACAGCAGCAGTGCCGAGGCCAGCGCCAGCCACTGTGCGAATGCGGACGCCGCCAGAAAGCTGGTCAAGCTGGCCGGATAAACCCCCAACGGGGACAGAAACAGCAGGATCACCGCCAGCTGGGTGATGCCGCAGACCGCCGCGATGCGCGGCAGACGGCAGAAATCAGGCAGATGGGAGCGGCTGTCGGTCGTCATCGCAGACTGAAACGGGCGCTCAGCCAGTCGCCGAGATCGCGGATCTCCTCGGCACAGACGCTGTGCGGCATCGGATAGGTCTTGAATTCAACTCCGAGACCGAGTGCCTGCAGCTGCTGGCAGCTGCGCTCGCCCAAGGCCAAGGGCACCACCGGATCCTGCCGGCCATGCGCCATGAACACCGGAATGGCCTTGGCGGCTTCGGTCAGCTCGCTGGCATTGGCCGGGCCGAGCGGCAGATAGGTGGACAGCGCGGCCACACCGGCGATCGGCAGGCGCATTCGCAGCGCATGTGCCAGCACCACGGCGCCGCCCTGCGAGAAGCCGGCCAGGAGGATGCGCGATAAGGGAATGCCGCGGTCGCGCTCGCGGCCGATCAGCGCATCCAACTCCGCCATCGATTCGCGGATGCCGGCCTCATCGGCGCGTTTGTCGATTTCGACCCCGACGATGTCGTACCAGGCCCTCATGGCCATGCCGCCGTTGATGGTGACCGGCCGCACCGGCGCGTGCGGGAACACGAAGCGGATGCCCGGCCAGCCGTCGCGCACCAGCTCGGGCACGATCGGCGCGAAGTCGTTGCCGTCAGCACCGAGGCCATGCAGCCAGATAATGCTCCAGGCGGGGTATTTCGAGGTAACGTGTTCAACGGTCTGCAGCATCTCTTTCCCCGAGTGTTCACACCATCATAGCGCAGGGCCATCAGGTGAGGGCAATACCGGCCTTCGAATCAGTTGGTCACGAAATCACGACCTAAACGGTCATGCACTTCACGCACGCGACGGCGGCTGACGGGGATTTTGCTTCCGTCTCTGAGCTCGCAACACCAGCCTTTGCTTGTGCGGTGCACCCGCTTGACCTGATCGATGGCAACCCAATGCGATCGGTGAACACGGATTCCACGCTCGCCCAGCTGTTCGGTCGCCGCCGATAGATTACCCAGCAGCATGACGCGGCCATTTTCGGTAAATACCTTCAGATAATGCAAATCGGCTTCAATTCTTAACAGACTACGTCCAATCGCAATCGGCAATTGATTAAGCCAATCGGTACTTGCGTCCGGAGGATTTACTGCACGTGTATCTGAATCAAGAATCGGCTGAGCCTGTGCAGGTACCAAATTCGGCGCAGCCATCTGCACCAGAGGCACGGCATTGATGAGCATCCAAGCACACAAATAACTGGGCAGCAACTGCAGCCATTCGGCAACCAATGCTTGCCAACCACCGGCCAGCTCCCAAACGTCCAACCAGTCATCGGACATCATTGTGTCCGAGGTGGACGGAAACATCGCCCCCAAGCCCAGGGCCACTGGTGCAAAAGCCAAGCTTCCGAATAAGCCGGCCAACAGCAATTGCAACCAAGCTGGCCATGTGTGCAAGGCGGAACAACGGGTCAGCACGCGGGCTGCAACCACGGCCAACAGTAGTCCGCAGCCGATGTGTGCAAGCCAAAAGCCCAAGGCCCAACCAAAAACAAGTCCACGCGATGACTGAGGCTCGAGGATGGCAAACAACAACGCCAGGCACAAGGTCAAATAAACCACCTGACGACGCAAGGACATGATGAACATGGACTGATTTTACGTTACGGCTGCGTGAATGTGTCGATGCCCTCGTCTGCCTTTGGTGCAAGAAACAAGC
Source organism: Lysobacteraceae bacterium (assembly GCA_021299355.1). Classification (GTDB taxonomy): domain Bacteria; phylum Pseudomonadota; class Gammaproteobacteria; order Xanthomonadales; family Xanthomonadaceae; genus Arenimonas. The sequence goes on along the minus strand of JAJTGG010000013.1, from coordinate 15,174 downwards.
CACTCATGCAATTGCTTGTTTTTCTTCACAAACTACCGATTAGCAAAATTTAGAATAAAAAGGCGAGGCATCCTGCCCGCTCAATCAGAACCTGAGGACCCCGTATGAATCTTTTCAAAATACCCTGCGCCCTGACCCTGCTGGCGCTGGCATCGGCGCCTGAAAGCGTCTATGCCAACGAAGGCGGCTGGTACACAACCGCCATTTTCGGTGTAGCGTCGCAATCCGATCAAGCTTTGGACTTTACCGGGAACGGCAACCCTCAGACGGCGAACAGCCGACTTTCATCTGGCTTATTGGCTGGCGCAGCGTTGGGCTATGGCTTTCCCTCTGGCTGGCGGGTGGAAGGCGAGTTCATCTATCAGACCGTCGATGCCAAGGACCCCGGGCTGTTGCCGCCGGCACCGGTTGGAAAAGGTGATTATGCCTCAACCGGGCTTGCGCTCAATGTCCTCTATGATTTCGATTTGTTCGGCTCTACGCACACCACTACCTACCTCGGCGCCGGCGTTGTAAAGCTCACGGAGGTGGATATTGATTTCGAGAACAATGGCATCGAACGCTCCTACAGCGGTTCAGATACGGCGTTGCAACTGCTGTTCGGGGCACGCTACCGGCTCGGCGAGCGTTTTTTCATGGATGCTGGACTGCGTTATCTGACGGCATCATCGGTGCGATTGGACAGCGAAGACGGTGCCTTTGGCGAGATTCGCGCCGACTATCAACCCTGGGCGGCAACCGTGGCTTTAGGTTGGCAGTTTTAATGGCCTAGCCCAAAAAACCCCGCCATCAGGCGGGGTTTTGTTTGGTGGGCCCACTAGGATTTGAACCTAGGACCAAGGGATTATGAGTCCCCTGCTCTAACCGCTGAGCTATAGGCCCGCAAAGCTTACGGATTGTCCGAGTCAAGGAACGATCGCATAATGTCGGCGCGCGAAGGATGGCGCAGCTTGCGCAGGGCCTTGGCTTCGATCTGGCGGATGCGTTCGCGGGTGACGTCGAACTGCTTGCCGACTTCTTCCAGCGTGTGGTCGGTGTTCATGTCGATGCCGAAACGCATGCGCAGCACTTTCGCCTCGCGCGGCGTGAGCCCGGCCAGCACCGAATTGACCGCTTCGCGCAGGCCGATATTGGTGGCGTTTTCCATCGGCGACTCGATGTTGCTGTCTTCGATGAAATCGCCCAGATGCGAGTCTTCGTCGTCGCCGATCGGGGTCGCCAGCGAAATCGGTTCCTTGGCGATCTTCATCACCTTGCGGATCTTGTCTTCCGGCATTTCCATAGCCTTGGCCAGTTCTTCCGGCGAGGCCTCGCGGCCCATTTCCTGAAGCATCTGGCGCGAAATGCGGTTGAGCTTGTTGATGGTCTCGATCATGTGCACCGGAATGCGGATGGTGCGCGCCTGATCGGCGATCGAGCGGGTGATAGCCTGGCGGATCCACCAGGTGGCGTAGGTCGAGAACTTGTAACCGCGTTTGTATTCGAACTTGTCGACCGCCTTCATCAGGCCGATGTTGCCTTCCTGGATCAGATCGAGGAACTGCAGGCCGCGATTGGTGTATTTCTTGGCGATCGAGATGACCAGGCGCAGGTTGGCCTCGACCATTTCCTTCTTGGCCTTGCGTGCCATTTCCTCACCGTAGCGCATTTCATCATTGGCGCGCTTGATTTCGACCAGCGGCGCGTACAGTTCCTTCTCGATGGCGACCAGGATTTCCTGCTGCGCGACGATGGCGTCCTTGTGTTCGCGGATGCCCGAGGACCATTTCTGTTTGCGGCCGATCACGGTTTCCGCCCATTTCAGATCGGTTTCGCTGCCCTTCCAGGCCTTGATGAAATCCTTGCGTGGCATCTTGGCGGCATCCACAGCAAGTTTCAGCACCGCGGCTTCGTGGCGGCGGATTTCACCGATTACTTCACGCAGACGGCCGAGCAGGGAATCGGTCTGCGCCAGCGGGGACTTCAGGCGCAGCACTTCATCGGCAATGGCCAGACGCAGCTTCTGCGACCGGCTATTTTCCAGACCGTATTTGTCGACGGCTTTGTGGAGTTTGGTGGTCAGGTCGGCCAGCAGCTGCATGCGGCGCGCCACTTCCAGCGGATCGGGACCGGTTTCGACCACGGCGGTTTCACCGTCGGCGTCGTCATCCACTTCCACCGCTTCCACCGCCGGCGGCAGTTCCGGCTCGTCGCCTTCCAGATCAAGGAAGCCGATGACCACTTCCGACAGGCGCTTGCGGCCGGCCTTGTGTTCTTCGTAATCGGACAGGATCTGCTGGGCAATCCACGGGAAATTGGCCAGGCCGGTGTGCAGCTTGTTCAGACCTTCTTCGATGCGCTTGGCGATGACGATTTCGCCTTCGCGGGTCAGCAGGTCGACCGAACCCATTTCACGCATGTACATGCGCACCGGGTCGGTGGTGCGGCCGGCTTCGTTCTCGAGCGAGGACAGCACGGCCACGGCTTCTTCGGCGGCGACTACGTCGACGCTGCTGCCGACGCTGCGGCCCGAGAGCAGGAGCGCTTCGATGTCCGGGGCCGATTCGTGCACCACGATGCCCATGTCGTTGATCATGCCGATGATGTTTTCCATCTCATCGGCATCGATCAGGTCTTCCGGCAGATGGTCGTTGACGTCGGCCAGGGTCAGGTAGCCCTGATCCACGCCCTTGGCGATGAGTTCCTCGATTTCCGATTTGATATTGCGTGGGGTGGTCATATGCGCTCGTCTGGCCAAGGGTGAGGGGGAACCGGCTATTGTAACAGAAGGCCGGTTTTTCTTAGTAACTTATTGAATCTAATTGACTTATGTTTCCAGCCAGAAGGTCACTGGGCCGTCGTTGACCAGGCTGACCTGCATGTCGGCACCGAAGCGGCCGGTGGCGACCGGATCATGCCGGCGACGGACCGCATCGACCAGGGCGTTGAACCCGGCCAAGGCCTGTTCCGGTGGCGCGGCCGAGGTAAAGCTCGGACGCAGACCGGAACGGGTATCGGCGGCCAAGGTGAACTGGCTGACCAGCAACACTCCACCGGACACGGCCTGCACCGACAGGTTCATCCGGCCCTCGGCATCACTGAACACCCGGTAAGCCAAAAGACGCTCGGCCATACGCTCAATGGATGCTTCGGTATCGTCGGGCTGCACCGCCACCAAGGCCAACAGGCCGGTATCGATGGCGCCGATGGTTTCGCCCTGCACCGCGACACTGGCCTGTTTAACGCGCTGGATAAGGGCAATCATGCGTTTTCGGGCCGGGGGTTGCGATGTGTGTGACAGTTAGACCAAGCGCTTACCGAAAAGTTCCGCCACCGTCCGCAAAAGGGTGAATCCGTTACACTGAGCCGATGACCCGTTTCGCCTGGTTCGGCCCCATTCTTTACTGCTTCGCAATGCTGATTGGCCTGCTGCCGATGGCGCTGCTGCGCCGTCTCGGCGCCCTGTTCGGCGCCGCCGCCTACCGGCTGGACAGCCGCGAAACCCGCATCGCCCGCCGCAATCTGACCCTGATTCATCCGGAAATCGACGATGGCACCCGGGAAAACATGACCCGCGCGCTGATGCGCTCGATGGGCCAGGGCCTGATGGAAACCCTGGCCATCTGGACCCGGCCGCGGGCGCGGGTGCTGCGTTTGGTGCAGCAGGTGCATGGCGAGACGCATCTGCAGGCGGCATTGGCCCGAGGCCGTGGCGTTCTGCTGGCGGTTCCGCATTACGGCAATTGGGAACTGCTGATTGAATTCATGGCGGCGCGCGGGCCATTCAGCCTGGTTTACAAAGCCTCGGAGAAAGCCGGCTTGGAATGTTTCCTGCAAAAAGCCCGCAGCGGCGTGAATGTGCAGCTGGTGCCGGCCGAAGCCACCGCCATGCGGCCCCTGCTGCGTGCCCTGCAGAACGGCGAAGTGGTTGGCATCACCCCCGACCAACAACCGCGCAAGGGCGGCGGTGAATTCATTCCCTTCTTCGGCCGGCCGGCACTGACCCTGAGCCTGATCGCGAAACTGGCGCAGCGCACCGGCACGCCGGTACTGTTTGCCTACACCGAACACCGCGGCGATGGTTTCGATGTGGTGTTCGAGGCCGAGGAACCGGCCCTGCACGATGCCGCCCTGGACATCGCATTGACCGCCATGAACCGGCGCGTGCAGGCCATTGCCGAGCGTGACTTCCGGCAGTACCAATGGACCTACAAACGCTTTAGCATCCGTCAGGATCCGAACACGAAGAGCCCCTACAAATGAACAGCACACTGAATGATTTGGATGCCGAAGGCTGGAACGGCCTGGATCCGGCGGCAAAGCCCTTGATGTTCTGGTTCGGACTGCTGCCGTTCCTGATTCCGATTGCGCCGGCTACGGTTGTGCCGATGACGCTGATGCCCGGCTGGTGGGGGCTTGCCATTACCCTGCCGGTGGCCGCCCTTTGTCTGCTGCTTGGCATTTCTTTCGGACGTAACCGCTGGCAGTGCACACGCTGGCGCCTGGATGAGAGCGGATTCCGCCTTCGCAAAGGCCGCTGGTGGCAGCAGGAAATTTTCATTCCGCGTTCGCGGGTGCAGCATCTGGACATCCACAACGGCCCGATGGAGCGTTCGCGCGGACTAGCCACGCTGGTGATCCATACCGCCGGTACCGAAAGCCACGCCCTGAAACAGCAGGGCTTCAGCCTGCAGACCGCCACCGATCTGCGCGACGCACTGATTCCGGAACGCCGCCGTGACGACAGCGCCCTCTGAGGCTGTGGTGGAAGCCATTCCCGAACAGCGGCTGCATCCGCTGTCGTGGCTGTTCGAACTGTTCAATGTGCTGCGGCAGTTCATCGTGCCGATTCTCATCCTTCTGTTTACCGGGCAGGGTGACCGCTATGAACTGTGGGGTCTGCTCGGCGTTGGGGTGATGGTGCCGCTGGCGGTGGCACGGTATTACAGCTTCCGTTACCGCATCGGCCGCGATCGCATCGTTATCCGTTCTGGTCTGCTGCACAAAACCGTGCGCGATATCGCGTTCACCCGCATCCAGAACGTGACCCTGCATCAGGGCCTGCTGCACCGGCTGATGAACGTAGCGGAAGTGCGCCTGGAAACCGGCGGCGGCGAAGACAAGGAAGAAGGCCGTATGCGCGTCCTCGGCTTCGCCGAAGCGCAGGCCCTGCAGCGCATCATCCGCAGTTCGGAACTGCCCGTAAGTTCGGTTGATGCCGAAGCACCCGCGGCCGAAGAACAGGTGCTGCTGCAGTTGCCGACCCGAGAACTGCTCAAACTCGGGCTGATCTCGAATAAGGGCATGCTGTTGGTGGCGGCCGGCATCGGCGGCGCCTATCAATTCAACTGGAAACTGCCGCAGGCAGTCTTCGAGAATGTCGGCGGCTGGCTGATGAATCACCGCGATGACCTCGGTAACGGCCCGGGAGCCTATGTGCTGGGTGGCATGCTGGTGCTGCTGGCGGCGTTCACCCTGCTGCGCCTCATTTCGATACTGCAGGCAATACTGCATTATCACGGCTTCGTGCTCAGCAGCGATGCGCACCGGCTGTCGATCACGCGGGGTTTGTTGAGCCGTTTCAACGGCTCGCTGCCGCGTACCCGAATACAAGCCTGGACTTTGCAACAGGGCTGGTTGCAGCGCCGGTTCAAACGCTACGCGCTGCGGGTGGATGCCGCCGCCGGCAGCAACCAGAAGCACGAACAGCTGGAATCGCATTGGGCGCTGGCCCCGATTGCCGACGACGCCGGCATTGCGCAGATCATTGGCGCGGTGTTGCCAGCCGGCAGTTGGCCAGTGGCCGAATGGCTTCCCCTGCATCCGAACGCATGGAAACGGCGGTTCAAGGTGCCGGCGTTTTTCCTGTTGTCGGTCAGCGCGGTATGCGTGTTCTGGGTCGGTTATTACGGGCTACTGCCGCTGCTCGGCATTCCGTGGCTGTATGTGCAGTCGAAAATCTGGGCGCGGCACGCGGGCTATGCCCATGCCAATGGTTTGATCGCGGTGCGTGAGGGCTGGATCGGCAAGCACTGGCGTTTTGCGCAAACGCGCAAAGTGCAGGCGGTTTACCTGAAGCAATCGCCGTTCGACCGCCGGTACGGCATGGCCACGGTATTCTGCGACACGGTGAATGCCGGCATGAGCGAACCGACACTGGCTGTGCGCTATCTGCCGTTCGATGAAGCCGTACGCCTGCATGATGAGCTTGCGGCGGCGATTGCGCAGTAAACGAAACCGCCCCGAAACTTGGTTAAACTGAACTTATTCGCGGCGGTGCCGCTGATTTCATTCGTAAGATTCCGACGGAGAATAGGACAATACATGTCTACAATCGCATCCACGCCTAAGCCGCCTTACTATGCCGTAATTTTCACCTCTCTCCGCACGGAGGGTGACAACGGCTATGGCGATATGGCGACAAAAATGGTTGAGCTTGCCGCTCAGCAATCGGGCTTTTTAGGCATTGAGTCCGCCAGAGAAGAGCTCGGAATTACGGTTTCCTACTGGTCTGATCTTGAATCAATACGTAACTGGAAAACCAATGCCGAGCATTTACAGGCTCAACGACTCGGTCGTGAGCAGTGGTACGCATCATTCAAAGTGAGAATAAGCAAGGTTGAGCGCGACTACGGCTTCTGAAAGCCGCTTAATTAAACCGCTATTCCTGCCAGAACGACGGAATGAACAGCACCAGGATGGTGAAGATTTCCAAGCGGCCGACCAGCATGGCGAAACTCATCAGCCAAGTCGAGAAATCGCTGAGCACCTGAAAATGGAGAGCGACCTGCCCCAGACCCGGGCCGAGATTGTTTAGACAGGCAGCCGCCGCCGAAAATGCCGTAGTCAGGTCCAGTCCATCGGCGGAAAGCAGCAGCACAAGCACCAGATACACGCTGATATAGAGCGCACAGAAGCCGGCCACCGAAATCACCACGCTTTCCGAAACGCGCTTGCCGCCCATGGTCACCAGAAATTGTGCCTTCGGATGCACCAGCTGCTTCAGTTCACGCAGGCCCTGCTGTACGACCAATTGCACCCGTGCCACCTTCATGCCGCCGGCAGTGGATCCGGAACAGCCGCCGATGAAGGCGAGCATGATCATCAGAATCGGTAGCATTCCCGGCCAATGCGCGAAGCCGGTGCTGGCATAACCGGTCGTGGTCAGATGCGAAACGGTCTGGAATGCGGCATGGCGCAGAGACTGGTCAAAACCAGTGATTTCGCCCGAAAGCCAAAGATAGCCGGTGACAATGAGCACAGCCGCCGCCACCATTATCGTAAAGACCCGCAGCTCGCTGCTGGCCTGATAGTGGCTGACCGTCGCAGCACGCCAGGCATACCAGTGCAGACTGAAGCTTACCCCACCCAGAAGCATGAACACGATGGCGATGCTTTCGATAAGGGCATTATCCCAATAACCGAAGCTGGCGTCATGAGTGGAAAAGCCGGCAGTCGCGACGGTGGTCATGGCGTGATTGACCGCATCGAACAGATTCATGCCGGCGAACCAGTAGGCCAATGCGCACAGCACATTCAGGCCCAGATAGACCATCCACAGCGTGCGAGCGGTTTCGGCGATGCGTGGCGTCATTTTGTTGTCTTTCACCGGACCCGTGCTTTCGGCCTTGAATAGATGCATGCCGCCGATTTTCAGCATCGGCAGCACGGCGATGGCGAGAATCACGATACCCATGCCGCCGAAAAAGTTGAGCGAGGAGCGGAAGAACAGCAGGCTCTTCGGTAGATTATCCAGGCCGGTCAATACCGTGGCACCGGTCGTGGTCAGCCCGGAGGTCGCCTCGAATACGGCATCGGTATAGCTCAATGCTGGCAACGCCAGAAAGAACGGCACGGCGGTGATCAGGCTGGCAATGATCCAGATGCCGGCGGTGATCAGGAAGCCATCGCGCAGACGCAGTTCGAAGTGGCTGTGGCGGAAGGCATACCAGAGCAGGGCACCGACCACCAGCGTCGGGAGCATCGCTTCCAGAAACGGCAATACTGTCGGTTCATCCCAGATTACGGCCAGCAGCAGCGAGGGCAGGATGATCAGCGACGACAGCGCGATGACCGCGCCGAATACCCGCAGCATGGCGCCGGTACGGTTGCTCAATGCCAGTCCACTTCTTTGAACAGGGCGATGACGGCCGGCAGATCACGCTTGTCGGCAACGAACAGGATGATGTGATCTCCTGGTTCGATGACCACATCATGGTGGGCGATCAGCAGTTCATCGCCGCGCACGATGCCGCCGATGGTGGTCGAATCCGGCAGCGCCAGTTCGTCCAGCTCGCGGCCGACCACGCGCGAACTGCGGCGGTCGCCACGCACCACCACTTCAATCGCTTCGGCGGCGCCGCGGCGCAGCGAATAGACGCGCTCGGGTGCGCCCTCGCGGATGTGCGAGAGCAAGGCGCTGAGGGTGACCGACTGCGGGCTGATGGCGATGTCGATGGTACTGCCTTCAACCAGCTCGGCGTAGGACGCGCGGTTGATCAGCGCGACCACGCGCGGGCAGCCCAGGCGCTTGGCCAGCATGGCTGACAGGATGTTGGCTTCGTCGTCGTTGGTGAGCGCGCAGTACACATCGGTCTGGTCGATATTTTCTTCGCGCAGCAGGTCCTCGTCAGCGCAGTCGCCGACCAGCACGATGGTGTTGAGCAGATCTTCGGCGATACCGCGGGCGCGGTCCCGCGAACGTTCAAGCACTTTCACCGAATAGCGTTTTTCCAGCGAGCGCGCCAGACGCCGGCCGATACCGCCGCCGCCGGAAATGAAGATGCGTTTGGTCAGGCGTTTGTCGGCCGAGCGGAATTCGCTCATCATCGCCTTGATGGCGTTCTGGTGGGCGAGGAAGAACACTTCGTCGCCGGCTTCGATGACGGTGATGCCTTCCGGTTTGACCGCCTTGCCCTTACGAAAGATAGCGGCCACGCGCACGTCCATGCCCTGCGGCAGATGTCGGCGAAGTTCACGGATTTCATGGCCGACCAGAGCGCCGCCGTGCAGGGCGCGCACCGCCACCAGCTGGGCGCGGCCTTCGGCGAAATCCAGTACCTGCAGCGCACCGGGCGTGGCGATCAAGCGCTCCACATGCCGGCAGACCAGCTCCTCTGGGCTGATGGCCGCGGTGACCGCGGCTTCGCCGCCGAGGCCCTGCTTGGCCAAGGCCAGGTATTCGAGTTCGCGTAGGCGCGCCACACGCGTGGGCGCATCCGGCTGCTGTGCGGCGATCTGGCAGGCGATGATGTTGACTTCATCGGAAGAGGTGACCGCGACCAGTAGCTCGGCTTCATCGAGCCCGGCCTGGGCGAGAACACTCGGCAACGAAGCATGGCCGACCACCGCACGGATATCCAGCTTTTCGGTCAACTCCCGCAGGCGATGAGCATCGCTGTCGACCACGGTGATGTCGTTCTGGTCTTCCACCGACAGCGCCGCGGCGACCGAGCTACCGACCTGGCCGGCACCGAGAATAAGGATTTTCATGGCAACTTTCCTGCGTTCATGGCGTCCATGATAACGGAGTCCTCTCATCGACGCAGGCAGCAACCGCCTCGATATTCACCAGCCACCAGCTGCGGCGGTTGGCCTTTTCCAACGCGAGCGTGCCCGGTCCGCCATAGGCGATGCAGGCCAATTCCTTGTTCTCATGCACCAGCAACAGCCGGGTCTGCGGGCTCTGGCGCATCCAGGCCATGCCGCGGGCGAGCTGCACGGCATCGGGCTGCCGGAATCCAAACTCGGTGACGCTGCCGCGTGCCTGCAGCAGATTCTGTTCTTTCCAGACCACCATGCCGATCTCCGTGCCCGGTCCGGCCTGCACGAAGGCCTGCTGCATCAGCTTGCGCGCGGAGCTGCTGGCATCCAGCACCGGATGCGCCACCAGACCATAGCCGAGCCATAAGGCCCCCAGGCTGATGGCGACGGCGGCCAGCACATGTCGCGTGCGCGCCCACAGACCGGCCAATAGACTGATGCCGCCGCAGACCACCAGCATCCACCACAGCCATTGGACCTCCGCACCAAGTCCGCGCTCGATGACCAGGTCTTCGGCAAAGCCGGCCCGGCCGCTGAGTGCGGCGATACCGAGCCCGGTGAACGCCAGGCCGAGCATAAACACGAACGCCAGCAACGCGATGCGGAAACCGCGCCGCGCACTGATGTCATGCAGGTAGGGCGCCGCCGCCAGGGCGAAGGCCGGCAGGGCCGGCAGAATGTACATGTCGCGTTTGCCGGAGCTGAAGCTGAAAAACAGCACCACCAGCAAACCCCACAGCAACGGAAACAGCACACGCAGATCGCGTTCGGCAAACGCCTTACGCCAGGGCGTGATCAGCCAGAACCAACTCAGCGAGAACGGCAACCAGAACAGCGCGATGATTTCGGCGAAGTACCAGAACGGTTCGTGATGGTGCCAGGGGTTGGCATAGCGTTCGGCGGTCTGCTTGAACAGGATGTTGTTGAGGTATTCGGCATGCTCGGGGTTGCCCGAATTCAGACCAAGATAGACGATGGACGACAGCCAGAGTCCGATCGGCAGCAGGAAACATCCGGCGGCAGCCAGCCAACGCCAGCGGTCACGCCGTTGTGCCGGCGTCATCGGCGTGCATTGCCAATGCCGATACGCTGCGAGTGGCAGTAACGCCAGAAGCGGCAGGAAGCCGACACCCTTGGTGATCACGCCCAGACCGGCCAAGGCGAAGCCGCCGCAGAGCAGACGCCAGTCGCGTTCCAGCAGCACATGCCGCGCGATGAGGTAGAACGAGGCCGTGGTCATCAGCACCAGGGTTGGATCGATCTGGGCGCGCTTGAATTGATACATGAACTGCAGGGAGACCAGCACCGCGGCCGCCGCCCACAAACCGGCGCGCGGCTGCCACAGACGGCGTCCGAGATCGTACACCAGCCACAGCACCGCCATGCCCGACAGCAGGGACGGCAGCAGGAAACTCCAGCGCCAGCTGCCGATCAGGAAATACGAGAGCGCCAGCAGCCAGAAATACACCGGCGGTTTATCGGGGTAGAGCTCGATGCCGCGATGCGGAAACAGCCAGTTGCCACTGTCCACCATCTGTTTGGCGACCAGCACGAAGCGCGGCTCATCAGCCGGCCAGGGATCACGCAGACCATAGCCGGCGAACAGGACCACGAAGGCGATGGCGAAAAACCACCAGACGGCTTTGGCGGGAAGGGCGGGCTGCATGTTGCGGACTTCGGGCATCGATGGCCATCTCCTTGACGATCACGACGCGGTGCGCCGGTGCGCTTAGGATACAGCAGTGTCCGCTGGATGCCGAGCCGGACGTGGCCGGTACTCAGACCGCGCTGGTGGTTTCACGCAGGACCAGCTCGGAGCGGATCATCACTTCCACCGGAATGCCCGGTTGCTCGCGGAGTTTGGCGATGAGCAGCTGCACCGCTTTTGCCGCCATGGCTTCAATGGGCTGACGCACCGTACTCAGGGCCGGCCAGACCTGGCTGGCCAAAGGGATGTCATCGAAGCCGACCACCGACAGGTTGCCGGGAACACTGACGCCGAATTTATGCGCGATACGCATGACGCCGGCGGCCATGTCGTCATTGGCGGCGAATATCGCGGTCGGCGGCTGCGGCAGCGCCAGAAGTGCCGCACCGGCGACTTCACCCGACTCGAAAGAGTTGTAGCCCTGCACCACGTAGTCTTCGCGTGACGGCAGACCGAGTTCCCGCAGTGCCGCACGGTAACCCTCCAGACGCAGACCGACTGCGCGGTGATCCGGGTGTCCGGCGATGAAGGCGATACGGCGGTGGCCGAGTGCATATAACGCACGCGTCATCGCAACACAGGTGCGTTCGTCGTCGGTCACCACCTGCAGGATATCGCTACGGATTTCAGCCGGCGCAATCGCCACTACCGGCACTCCGGCAGCCACCAGCGCATCCACGGCAGTAGCCATGTCGGACAGCGGCGGGGTCAGGATGACGCCGTCGAAACGACCCTGCCGGTGCAGATTGATAATCTCGTCGCTGATGGTTTTGTTGCCGAACTCGCAGGGGTGCAGCAGCAGATCATAACCGGCCTCCTGACAGGACTGCAGCGCGCCGCGCTGGATCTGATGGATGTAATTGGGGCTCGGGTTGTCGTACAGCAGACCGAGTGTCAGCGATTCACGGGCGGCCAGACTGCGGGCCGAGTGGTTCGGGCTGTAACCGAGCGCCGTAATGGCGGTCTGCACCAACGAGCGGGTAGCCGGCGCGACATTGGGCTCGCTGTTGAACACGCGTGAAACGGTCTTGATCGATACCCCTGCCAGCGCTGCGACATCTCCGATGGTCGGTCGGCCCGGACGCGGCACATCGGCCGGCGCAGCGGCTGACAGGCTGCGCTTGCCGCTTTGTGATGCGACCTTGGCGGATTTTCGGGGCTTGAATTTATTCACGGGGTGCTTCACAACGGATGACGGCTTTGCCGGCCATGCCCGGCACCATGCGCACGCCGGTGATGCCCAGCGACAGCTTGCCGGAGGTGGCGATCAGCATGCCGGTGTCCACACGTTTGAGGTCGGCGCCGGCTTTTTCAAAACAGTAAAGATCCATGCTCAGCGAGAACCAGGTATCCAGGGGTGCACGCTTGAAGACGTCGCTGAGGTTGCCTTTGGCGCCGCAGGGATAGCCGCAATCGATGCGTAATTCTACCGGCTGCGTCGGCCGCGATTCAAGCATCATGTCGATGACCAATGCCCCGCCGGCTTTACGCAGGGCCGTCAGGTCCTGCGGCGAAGTGCTGTTCAGGAACACCTGTCCGACGCCGCTGCCGTTCCACACCACCCGCCGCGAGTCTTCCTGGACTTTGCGGTCGAAGGAACTGACCGTGACCGCGCCATTGGCGGAGGTGGTGGTGTTGCCGGTCACCGGCAGGCTCCAGCCGCCTTTATCACCGAGTGAAAGTTTCCAGGGTGCCACCGGGCCGCGTTCGAAAAGGATAATTTCGGAGGCGGCGGTGACGGCTTCGGTGGCACCGAATTCGGGCAGATCATCTGCAAGCGCTGATGGCTTGGCGTAGCTCAGGCCATAGCCGGTATTGAATAGGGGTTTTGGGGCACTGGCGTCACGGATGACCCGGGCCTGCTGCGGTTCGGCCGGCCAACGGAAGGGCAGGCGGCCGGTGAAATCGTAAGCAATGCCGCCGTCGACTTTACGGAACAGCACATCGGCGATGCCGGCGCCTTCCGAGCCCGGCAACCACGCCGCCACGAATGCATCGGATTGATTGAGTTCCGGATTGGTCCACAGTGGACGGCCGCTCAGCAGCACGGTAACCACCGGGATGCCTTGGGCCTTGAGTTTCTTCAGCAGCGCCAGATCGGCCGGCCGGGCGCGCGCCTGGTTGAGATCGCGGCGGTCGCCCTGGCCTTCGGCATAGGGCTCTTCGCCGATGACCACGATGGCGGCATCCGGTTTGGTTTTGAAGTTGCCGTCCAGACTGCGCTCGACACTGCCGCGCCCCTGCAGGGCATCGGCGATGCCTTTGTAGACAGAAGTCGCACCGGGGAAGTCGGCATTGCTGTTGCCGGTGCCCTGCCAGGTCAGCGTCCAGCCACCGGATTGACGGGCGATGTCATCGGCGCCATCACCGGCGACCAAGACATGCATGTCGGTTTTCAGCGGCAGCAGGCCCTTGTTGTTTTTCAGCAGCACCAGGGATTCGCGCACGGCACGGCGCGCCAGGGCGCGGTGCTCGGCGACACCGACCGGTTTGGCCGGATGTAAGGCCAGACGCTGCGACGGACGTGGCGCATCCAGCAGACCGGCACGCAGCTTCACCCGCAGGATGCGGCGGACCGCATCATCGATGCGAGCTGCAGGCACCTGACCGCGTTTCACGGCGGACAGAAGATTGCCATGGAAGGCTTTCCATTCTTCCGGCACCATGAACAGATCGATGCCGGCCAGTACTGCGGGAACGCAATCCGCATTCGAACAACCGGACACCTGGCCGATGCCGTTCCAGTCGCTGACCACGATGCCGTCGAAACCCAAGCGTCCTTTCAATACCTGGTTGAGCAGATACTCATGGCCGTGCAGCTTCTTGCCCTGCCAGCTGTTGAACGAAACCATCACCGTCTGCGCACCGGCACCGAGCGTGCCGCGGTAACCGGCACCATGTACGGCGGCGAGTTCGGCCTCACCAATCCGGGCATCACCCTGATCGACGCCGTCGGCGGTTGCACCATCACCGATGAAATGCTTGGTGGTGGCGATGACGCGGTTGTGGCGGAGGAAGTCGGCGCTGCCGGCCCGACCCTGCAGTCCGTTCACCAGGGCCGTCCCGAGCGATTTGACGATATCGGGATTTTCCGAATAGCTTTCGTAGGTGCGGCCCCAGCGGAAATCACTGGCCACCGCCACGGTCGGTGCGAATACCCAGCCGATGCCGGTTGCGGCGACTTCTTCCGCGGTCGCTACGCCGATGGCTTCGACCAGGGCCGGATCATTGGCGGCGCCCAGCCCAAGATTGTGCGGAAACAGCGTGGCACCGAAAACATTATTATGGCCGTGCACGGCATCGGTGCCCCAGAGCACCGGAATGCGGGTGCCGCCGACATCCACGGCGGCATCATGATAGGCATCGGCAAGCGCCAGCCAATCGCCCGGCTTGGCCTGCTTGTTGGTCTGCGGGAACGAACCGCCGCCGTTCAGGACCGAACCGAGCGCGTACTTGCGGACATCCGCCGGCGTGGCGCTGCGGATTTCGGCCTGGATCATCTGGCCGACTTTCTGCTCGAGCGTCATCGCGGCGAGGATGCCCTCAATGCGCTTTTCGAGCGCCGGATCGGCCGGTACGGGGTTTGGGATGGGTTGCCAATTGGCGGTATTTCCGGCGTCCTGCGGCGTGCCGTAGATCGGTGCCGCCATCAGCGCAGCCAGACATACGGCTGCGGTCAATCGCTTGTTCATCGTGTGCTCCAACCCGGTGTAACCGGACGCCGAAGCGTCCGGTTACACGGATGACGATCAGAAATCTTTGTGGAACTTGATCCCGTAGGAACGCGGCGGGAAGAAGCTGGCCTTCATGTAACCCGGACCCGGATCGGCCCACTGACGGACCAGTTTATCGGTCAGATTATAGATGTACAGCTCGGAGCTCCAACCATCCACGGTATCCACCAGACGCAGCGAGGCGTTGAAGGTGGCAAATGCGCGCTGGCC
>JAJTGG010000049.1 GCA_021299355.1 Lysobacteraceae bacterium | reverse complement strand
TCCAACCTTGGCTTTGATGTGCGAGAAGGTCAAGGCGCACGGCGCTTTGTCGGCGGTGGAACTCACCCACAACGGCTATACCGCTTCCAATCTGTACAGCCGGGAAGTGCCGATTTCCCCGATGCATACGCCCCTGAAGTACGGCTATCCGCTGCAGGCCCGCGCGATGACTCTGCATGACATCCGCGAATACCGGCGCTGGCATAAAAACGCCGCTGTGCGTGCCAAGCGCGCCGGTTTCGACATCATTTACGTCTACGCCGCCCATGATCTTTCATTGGCCATGCATTTCCTGCAGCGCCGGCGCAACCAGCGCACCGATGATTACGGCGGCACGCTGGAAAACCGCATCCGGCTGCTGCGCGAAGTGCTGCAGGACACCAAAGAAGCGGTCGGCGATACCTGCGCGGTCGCCCTGCGTTTCGCCACCGAGGAATTCCTCGGCGAGGACGGTGTGCATAACGCCGAAGCCAAGGAAATCGTGCATCATCTGGCCGATCTGCCGGACATCTGGGATGTCAATGTGGCGTCCTGGTACAACGATTCGCTGACCTCGCGTTTCGGTGCCGAAGGCTACCAGCAGCCGTTCACCTCCTGGGTCAAGCAGATCACCAACAAGCCGGTGGTCGGCGTTGGCCGCTTCACCTCGCCCGACACCATGGTTCGTCTGATCCGCGAAGGCGCGCTCGACATGATTGGCGCGGCCCGGCCATCCATTGCCGATCCGTTCCTGCCGCGCAAAATCGAAACCGGCGCCATCGACGCCATCCGCGAATGCATCGGCTGTAATATCTGCGTGACCGGCGACATGACCATCACGCCGATCCGCTGTACCCAGAATCCGACCATGGGCGAAGAGTGGCGCAAGGGCTGGCATCCGGAAACGATTGCGGCCAAGAAATCGGAAAAACGCATTCTAGTCGTCGGTGCCGGACCGGCCGGCCTGGAAGCCACGCGCGCACTCGGTCAGCGCGGTTACGACGTGATGCTGGCCGAGGCCTCCGATCAACTCGGCGGCCGTGTCTTGAAAGAATCGGCGTTACCCGGCTTGGCCGAATGGCGGCGCGTGCGCGATTGGCGGGTCGGCCGCATCGAACTCATGCCAAACGTGTCGGTATTCCGCGGCAACGCCTTGAGCGTCCAGGATGTTCTGGATATCGGTGCCGATGCCGTGGTGCTGGCCACCGGCGCACATTGGGTGCGCACTGGTATCGGTCGTAGCCTCACCGAAGCGTTCAGCGGTCATGATCTGCCGGGCGTGTTCACGCCGGGCGACCTGATGGCGGGCCGCGTGCCGGAAACCGGGCCGGTGGTTCTTTACGACGATGACAATTTCTATCTGGCCAGCGTGTTGGCCGAGGTGCTGGTGGCCAAGGGGCTCGAAGTCCACTTCGTCAGCAGCGATGACACCATCGCTGGCTGGACCGCCAACACCCTCGATTACCGGCACATCCAGAAGCGCCTGCGCAAGTTGGGCGTCCATTTGTACACCGGCAAGACATTGGGGCAATTCGATGGCGACACGGTCCGGCTGGATTGTGTCTGGTCGGACGATACCCACACGCTTCCGGCGACGTCTCTGGTAACGGTCAGTATGCGTTTACCCAATGATGGGCTGTATCAGGATCTGCTGGCCCGCGAAGGCGAATGGGCGGCCGCCGGCATCGGCGGCGTGCAGTGTATCGGCGATGCGCTCGCGCCGGGTCTGATCGTACATGCGGTCTATGCGGGTCATCGCTTTGCCCGCGAATTCGAAGCAGCGCCCGGCGAGAACGGTGACGGCGACGGCGTACCGTTCAAGCGGATCAGACATCGGTTCTAGCATTCAGTTCTGATTCGGCTTTCGAAAGTTCAGCCACGTTAAACTACATGTATGCATGACATCCTCAATATCGCGTCCTACCGCTTCATCGCCATCGTCGATGTCGATGCCGTGGCTGTGCGCGTTAAAGCCCTCTGCGAGCAACACGAACTCAAGGGCACCGTGCTGGTTTCGGCGGAAGGCATCAATATTTTCCTGGCCGGCACCGATCCGGGCATCCACGGATTCCTGACCGAGCTGCAGTCCGACCCGCGTTTCGGCGGCATCGCGGTGAAGTTCAGCCGAAGCGGCTTTGTGCCGTTCAAGCGGCTTCGGGTCAAGCGCAAACGGGAAATCATCACCTACCGTGACGACCGATTGCATCCTGAAAACGGACGTGCGCCCAGCGTGACTCCGGAAACGCTGGCGCAATGGCTGGACAGAGGCTGCGATGATGCCGGGCGCGAAGTGGTCCTGCTCGATACCCGCAATGCCGAGGAGGTCGTGTACGGTACCTTCGAGGGCGCGCTGACGTTTCCGATTACCAAATTCACCGAGTTGCCGGAAGCGGTCGAATCCCGAAAAGAGGCATTGGCCGGAAAAACCGTAGTCAGTTTCTGCACCGGCGGCATCCGTTGCGAGAAATCGGTGCTGCGCATGCAGTCAGAGGGCTATTCGGACTGTTATCAGTTGGAAGGCGGCATTCTCGGTTATTTCGAAAAAATGGGCGGCAAACACTATCAGGGCCGCTGTTTCGTATTCGACGACCGCATCGCCCTGGACCCGATGCTTGATCCCTTGATCGAAACGCCGGGATTCTGAAAGAAAAAGCCGCACGTCGGCGGCTTTCGGGGCTTGGTGGATCTGAGGAGGATCGAACTCCTGACCTCGTCATTGCGAACGACGCGCTCTCCCAGCTGAGCTACAGACCCGTGCGACTATGCTAATCCAAGACGTTCCGGCCTTCAAGCCGGTCCAAGGATGGCTTTGAACGGTTCGGCCAACACGTCCTGGCGCCAGCCCTGCAACGCAGCCGGCCATTCCCCGGTTTCCAGCAGGTATTCCAGATGCTTGCGCGAGCACAGCAGGCCTTCGGGAACGGCCAGTTCCCCGGCCTTGGCCAGAACCGCCTGTTGCAATGCTTTCAGACGCGCCTTGGCGGCGGCATCGGGCTCGGGTGCCAATGGTGCACGGCGCTCTTCGTCATCGAAAGGTTTCTGAAGCAGTGCAAACAGGTGCTGCCGGGCACTCTTCGGCGACTTGGGATAACGCGCGAAGATGGCGTCGATGTCTTCAACGGAGGAGACAGGGCTGCGGGCCAGTGCGAATGCGGCATCATTGTCGATGATCCAGCGTTTCGGTTTGTTGCACTCGATGGCGCGGGCATCGCGCCATCGCAGGATGCGGCGCAGACGCAATTGCGCATCGGCGTCCAGCGGTTGGTTGCTGCGCACCGACAGGTGCGGATTGGCCTCCGCTTGTTCATCGGCGGCGGTGCTGACCGCGCGTACGCAATCGGCATCCAGCCATTGCCGGCGTTGCAGCAGCTGCAGACGCTCGGCCAGCTGCGCGTGCATGGGCAGGATGTAACGAACGTCATCGGCGGCGTAATGTTTCTGGGATTCAGTCAATGGCCGCTGCAGCCAATCGGAGCGGGTTTCGCCCTTTTCCAGGGTCACGCCGCAGAGCTGTTCGACCAGCTTCAGATAACTCAAGCTGGAGCCAAGACCGCACAGCGCGGCGGCGGTCTGGGTGTCGAATACCGGTGTCGGTACCGCCCCGCAGCCGGCCTTGAACGCCTGCAGGTCTTCACTGCAGGAATGCATGATCTTCAGCACCTCCGGATTTTCAAGCAGCGGCTTGAGCACTGCGGCCACGTCGGGTTTGCCGGCATCAATCAGGGCGATTTCATCGCCGATGACGATTTGAACCAGTGCCAACTGCGGATAATAGGTGCGTTCACGGATGAACTCGGTGTCCATGCCGATCAGGCGGGCGTCAGCATGGGTTTGTAAAAAGCGGGTTAAATCGGACGGATTGTCCAGCCAGATCATAGCGGTTTCTTGCTTCTTGGGATAAGGTAGCTTAACTTGCCATTGCCCTGATTGCACAGACATTTCATGAGCCCACGCCTGCCCGCATCAATGAAGTGCCTGATTCCGCTCGGAATGGTTTTGGCATTGACGGCCTGTGGCGAAAAGAATCCCGTTACGACGGCCCCGATTGCCGCACAATACGGCGCCGAGGGCAAGCAACCGGGTCAGATTTTTTCAGACCGGCTTGCCCGTGGCCAGTACGGTCCAGAGCTGATTGTGATTCCATCCGGGCGTTTCATGCTGGGCGCGGTCGGCAAAGACCGGAAAGCCCCCGCCAGCGAAAAGCCGGCGCGTGCCGTGGCATTCCAGCGCGCCTTCGCCATGACCCGCACTGAAATCACGGTCGATGCCTTTGCCGCTTTCATCGCCAGTAGCGCATACCAAACCCAGGCCGACCGTGCCGGCGGCAGTGAGATTTTCGATCTGGCCAGCGGCCGATTGATCCGTGCTTCCGGGGTCAATTGGCGTCTCGACCATGTCGGCAAGCCGGCGCGGGGCGATTATCCGGTGCTGCATGTGGCTTTCGCCGATGCCGAAGCCTACGCGCAATGGTTGAGCCGACGCTCCGGCCACCGTTACCGACTGCCCAGCGAGGCGGAGTGGGAATACGTGCTTCGTGCCGGCACCGAAACCGTGTATCCCTGGGGCGAAAAGCCCAAACAGCTTGAGAAAGGCAACCTGACCGGCAGCGGCGATCTTTTTCCGAATGGCCGAAACTGGCGTAATGCCATC
This sequence comes from Lysobacteraceae bacterium, assembly GCA_021299355.1. Taxonomy (GTDB): domain Bacteria; phylum Pseudomonadota; class Gammaproteobacteria; order Xanthomonadales; family Xanthomonadaceae; genus Arenimonas. Next base: position 12,204 of record JAJTGG010000049.1, on the reverse strand, counting down.
TCGGGTTACAGCGATGGCTACTGGGCACTCGCCCCGGTACGCCGCTATTCCAGCGAAGCTTGGGGTACTTTCGATATGCTCGGCAATGTCTCCGAGTGGGTAGGGGATTGCTGGCATGAAAACTACCGGCGTGCGCCGGCCAACGGCGAGGCCTGGGTCAATGCCGGCTGCAGCCAGCGCGTGATCCGTGGCAGTGCCTGGTTGAGCTCCATTGATCAGTCACGGGGCTCATTCCGAATGGGCATGGACGCCGAACGCACTAATGCCCGTCTGGGCTTCCGTCTGGTTCGGGAACTGTAAGGGCGGGCAACAAGCGGGCATCGAAGTGTTGCAATGCCCGATCTAGGCTTGCCTGGGTTCCCAGGTTCCGCTGCAGGACACGCACATCCTGACCCAGATGCCGGTAGGCCAGGCAAAAGGCATTGAAACGGTCTTCGGCATCCAGGTCCGCGGCCCATTGGGATTTACTCAATTTTTGACCGTTCAGATCGCGGACCAGTCCGATATGGCTATATGCCGGCGTCGGTACGCCCAACTGCTGTTGCAGAAAAATCTGCCGAGGCGTCGAAGCAAGAAGATCCGCGCCGCGTACCACCTGGCTGATGCCTTGCGCGGCATCGTCCACCACGACTGCCAGCTGGTAAGCGAAATAGCCATCGGCGCGCTTCAGCACGAAGTCGCCACATGAAATCCCAAGATGCTGGCTTTGTCGGCCATATACCCCGTCGTTGAATACGATGGTCCGGTCATCTACGCGCAGGCGGATGGCGGTCCGTTCCGGATCGATGGCCGCCGCGCAACGGCGGTGGATGCCGCCCTGAGCCACCAGCTGTGCGCGCGAGCAGCTGCAGAAAAACGCCTTGTCCTCACGCAGCAGTTGTTCCAGTGCCGCCTGGTAAATCGCCGCACGTTCGGACTGATACAGGACCGGTTCATCCGGGAGCAGGCCGAAATTGGCCAGGGTTTTCAATTGCCTTTCCGCCATGCCGGCGATTTCCCGCGGAGGGTCGATGTCTTCGATGCGAATAAGCCATTGCCCGTGCTGGCTTTTCGCCATCAGGTAGCTGGCCAATGCGGCTGTCAGCGAACCCAGATGCAGCGGTCCGGTCGGGGAGGGGGCAAAACGGCCGCGGGGAGGGGGTGTCGGGGTCACGGAAAATTCACTTGAAATCCGGAAAACTGGCTACAATTCATTATCATGCAACACTGACCAAGCCGAAAGGGGTTTTCCATGTTCAAACGTATTGCTTTGTTCCTCGCCACCAATATGGCCGTACTGGCATTGCTGAGTATCGTGCTGAGCGTGCTGCAGAGCTTCGGCATCAATCTCGGCAACAATGGCACATTGCTGGTTTTCGCCGTCATCTTCGGTTTCGGCGGTTCGCTGTTCTCGCTGATGATTTCCAAGTGGATGGCCAAGCGCATGACCGGCATGCACCTGATCGAGAGTCCGCAGAACGAGCTCGAGCAATGGCTGGTGTCCACCGTGCGTCGTCAATCCGAGAAGGCCGGCATCAAAATGCCGGAAATCGGCATCTACGACGCGCCGGAAATCAATGCATTCGCCACCGGTCCGAGCCGCAACAATTCGCTGGTGGCAGTCTCTACCGGGCTGCTGCGTTCAATGAGCCGCGATGAAGCCGAAGCCGTTCTTGGGCATGAAGTCAGCCACGTCGCCAACGGCGACATGGTCACCATGGCGCTTCTTCAGGGTGTGATGAATACTTTCGTCATTGTCCTGTCGCGCATTGTCGGGCGTGTGGTCGATTCGGTCGTATTCGGCAACCGCGATGGCGCCGGTTTCGGTTACTACATGGTGGTGTTTGTGCTCGATATGATTTTCGGCCTGTTCGCCTCTTTCATTACCGCTTGGTTCAGCCGTCAGCGTGAATTCCGTGCCGATGCCGGCGGTGCCAATCTGGCCGGCAAGGAAAAAATGATCGCCGCGCTGCAGCGTCTGGCCCAGAACCATGGGCAAAGCACCTTGCCGACTCAGATCGCGGCCTTCGGCATTTCCGGTGGTCTGAAGTCGGGCATCGGCGCCCTGATGATGACCCATCCGCCGCTGGAAGTCCGCATCGATGCGCTGCGCAACAGCGGATCCGTGGTATCGCGCTGAGCGCAGGTCCCATCCGGAAAAAACCGCCGTAAGGCGGTTTTTTTTCAGGCGCTGAAATCGAAATTCATCTGTGTCATTGGCGGCGACAGGAAGTTACTTTGGATCCGGTCTACGCCTGTACTGAACAGCAGGAGGAGTTCTTGTTCAGGTTTTGACATAAGAATATCGTCCGGAGTTTTTGATAAAAATAGCAAAAAAGACATTACGGGCTAGTAAAGCGGGGATTTGTTCGGCTCTCCGGCGGTTTCCCGGACCAGCTTCGGAACCAGATAGCCTGGCAGAGCCGCCATCAGATCCCGATGCAGGGCCATGGCACGCCCATCCGGGACGGCAAAATGCGCGGCACCCTGCACCCGGTCAAGCTGGTGCAGGTAGTACGGCAGCACCCCTGCGGCATGCAGACTTTCGGAAAGCCGGCACAGCACTGCAAGATCGTCATTGACGCCCGCCAACAGGACCGACTGGTTGAGCAGGGTCGTCCCGGCTTGCCGCAGCTGCTGCAGCGCATCGCCCACATCCGGTCCCAGTTCGTTGCCATGGTTGGCATGGATTACCACCGTCACCGGCCACGGCAGCCCGGACAGCCATTCTAGAAGCCCGGCATCGATGCGCTCGGGTAGGACCACCGGCAAACGGGTATGCAGGCGCAGGCGCTTCAGCTGCGGCACGGTCTTCAGGGCATCGGTCAGCTGCGCCAATTTCGGGGTCGACAAGGACAGCGGATCGCCGCCGGACAGGATGACTTCATGAATGCTGGCATCATTGCGCAGATAATCGATGGCTTCCTGCCACTGGCCTGCGGCGGCCGTTTCTTCGGCATAGGGGAAGTGGCGTCGGAAACAGTATCGGCAATTGATCGCGCAGGAGCCGGTCGCGACCAACAGTGCGCGGCCCCGGTACTTATGCAATACCCCGGCCGCGCCCCGGGCCGTCAGATCACCCACGGCATCGATGCTGTAGCCGGGCGTCAGGGTTTCTTCCTCGGTAAGCGGCAGAACCTGTCGCAGGAGCGGGTCATGGATGTCGCCATGGCGCATTTTGGCGGCGAAACCGCGCGGAACCCGGAAGGCGAATGCGTCTCCGGACTTGACTGAAATCCGGTCCGAAAAGGCAGTCAAACCCAGCATTTCCAGCAGTTCCAGCGGGTCACGCAGGCTATCGCGCCACAGCTGCTGCCAGTTCGGGATTTGAGCGGGGAGGGGTTTGACGGGTATCATAGAGCGCTGGAACGGCCGCAAAGGCCGTGTTTTCAATACGGTATTGTAACCCGCGGCCGGGCCGCCGGTGAATTTCAGGAGCAGGCAATGGCCAGTTACGGCATGAATGATGTGAAGAACGGCATGAAGATTCTGGTCAACAACGACCCGTGCGTGATCACCGAAACCGAATATGTGAAGCCGGGCAAGGGCCAGGCTTTTACCCGCGTCAAATACCGCAGCATCAAATCCGGCCGCGTGGTCGAAATGACCATGAAAGCCACCGATAACCTCGAAGCCGCCGATGTGATGGATACCGACATGCAGTTCCTGTATGCCGATGGTGAATACTGGCATTTCATGCAGCAGGAAACCTTCGAGCAGGTCCAGGCCGACAAGAACGCCATGGGCGATTCCTGGAAATGGCTGAAGGGCGAAGAAGACTGCGTGGTCACACTCTGGAACGGCCAGCCGATCGCCGTGCAGCCGCCGAACTTCGTCGAGCTCAAGATCGTGGAAACCGATCCGGGCGTGCGCGGCGACACCTCCGGGGGCGGCGGCAAGCCGGCCAAGCTGGAAACCGGCGCGACCGTGCGCGTACCGCTGTTCGTGGCGCAGGATGAAGTCATCAAGGTCGATACGCGATCCGGCGAATACTTCAGCCGCGTGAAATAAGCGATGTCCGAAGCGCGGCGGCCCTGCGATTGGCTGATCGAAGCCGGCTGGATCATTCCCGTGCAGCCTGCCGGGCAGGTGCTGGAGGCGCATGCACTGGTCATCGACGGCGACCGCATCACCGCCATCCTGCCGATTGATGAGGCGCGTGCCCGTTATGCGCCGGAGGCCCATGTGCAGCGTCCCGGTTCAGTGTTGATGCCCGGTCTGGTCAACGCCCACACCCACAACCCGATGAGCCTGATGCGCGGCGTCGCTGATGATCTGGCCCTGATGCCCTGGCTCACCGAGCACATCTGGCCGATCGAGCGTGCGGTGATGACGCCGGAGTTCATCGCCGACGGCATCGAGTTGGCCGTTGCCGAAATGATCCGCGGCGGCACCACCTGCTGCAACGAAAACTACTTCTTCCCCGATGCCCAGGCGCGCACCTATGACCGTCTGGGCTTTCGCGCCGCCATCAGTATTCCGGTCATCGATTTTCCCTCGGCCTGGGCGTCCAACCAGGACGAGTATTTCGACAAAGGTCTGGCGGTGCATGATCAATACCGATCACATCCGCTGCTCAGTTTCAGCATGACGCCGCATGCGCCCTATACCGTGTGCGATGCCAGCTTCGAGCGCATCCGCCGTTATGCCGAGCAGCTGGATCTGCCGGTGCATTGCCATATCCATGAAACCGCGCAGGAGATCACGGATTCGCTCAATCAGTACGGTCAGCGACCGCGGCGTGTCGGTGGTGCATTGTCCGCAATCCAACCTCAAACTCGCATCCGGTTTCTGTCCGGTCGGTAATCTGTTGTCGGCCGGGGTCAATCTGGCCATCGGCACCGATGGCTGTGCCAGCAACAATGACCTGGACATGTTCGACGAACTGCGCACGGCCGCGCTGCTGGCCAAAGCGGTTTCCGCCGATGCCACCGTGTTCAAGGCCGGTCAGGCCCTGCACGCCGCCACATTGGCCGGAGCACGTGCCATGGGTCTCGAGCAGCACATCGGCTCCCTCGAACCGGGCAAACAAGCCGATATCATTGCCATTGATCTGGACCGGATTGAAGCCGCTCCGGTGTACGATGTCGTTTCCCAGCTGGTCTACGCCGGTGCGCGGCATTGGGTGGGGGATGTCTGGATCGCCGGCCGCGCTAAAATGCTCAAACGTGAACTGCAGGACATGGACCAGGAGCGCATTCTTTCCACCGCACGCCGCTGGCAAAAAACCATCCGGGAGATACCGCGCCCATGAACGGCAATGTCAATCCGCAGGAAATCGAAAAATTCAGTGCGCTCGCCAGCCGCTGGTGGGATCCCGGCGGCCCGCAACGCCCCTTGCATGAACTCAACCCCGTCCGTCTGGCCTATGTCCGGCGGGCCCGGCCGCTATCCAATCTGCGCGTGCTTGATGTCGGCTGCGGCGGCGGTTTGCTGACCGAAGCCATGGCCGCGGAGGGCGCGCGCGCCACCGGCATCGATCTTTCCGAGCAATTGATCGACATCGCCCGCTTGCATTTGCTGGAGTCGGGTTTGCAGGCCGAATACCGCGTTGTTTCCGCCGAAGCACTGGCCGCCGAACAGCCCGGGACATTCGATGCGGTGACCTGCATGGAAATGCTCGAGCATGTGCCCGATCCGCAGGCCATCGTCCAGGCCTGTTTCGATGTCCTCAAGCCGGGTGGAAGCCTATTCCTGTCGACCATCAACCGCACGCCGGCGGCGTTTGCAATGGCCATCGTCGGTGCCGAATACGTGGCACGGCTTCTGCCCAAAGGCACGCATGATTACCGCAGTTTCATCAAACCTTCGGAATTGGCATCCGCCCTGCGGCATGCCGGATTCGTTCTGGAAGACGTCAGCGGCCTGCACTACAATCCGCTGACCCGAACAGCCAGTGTCGGCTCCAATACCTCTGTCAATTACCTGATGACGGCACGCAAGCCCGATGTCTGAGCCGATTGCGCCGTTGATTCTGTTCGACCTGGATGGCACGCTGCTGGACAGCGCCCGCGACCTGCATGCAGCCATGGCCGTGCTGCTGGCCGAGAAAGGCGAGCCGCCGGTCGACTTCGAGGTATTCCGCCCCGTGGTGTCCAAAGGTGCGCGCGCCATGCTCAAGCGCAGCTTTATCGGATCTGATGAGCAACAGCGCGAGGCGCTGCTGCCGGAATTCCTCGCACACTACGAAGCTGCACTCGCTGCCCATAGCCGGCTGTTCGACGGCGTCGCGGAAGTACTCGCGCATATCGAAACACAGCAATCGCGCTGGGGTATCGTCACCAATAAGCCCTTTTATCTGGCCGAGCCGCTGATTGAAAAGCTGGGTTGGTCGCAGCGCAGTGCCATCCTGCTCGGCGGCGACAGTCTGCCGCGCAAGAAGCCCGATCCGGATCAGTTGCTGCATGCCTGTGCGGTACTGGGCGAGGTTCCGGAAAAGGTGGTGTATGTGGGTGATGACGAACGCGACGTGCAGGCCGCCAATGCCGCCGGCATGCGTTCCATCGGGGCGCTCTGGGGTTACCGTCCGGATGATGACGACCCGCAGCGCTGGCAGGCCGATGATTTGGCAGGCACGCCTCTGGAATTGATTGCGCACGGACTGTTGCGCAGCCGCTGATGTCAGCGTCCGAGGCACTGCAGAGTTTCACCGGAAAATGGCAGACGCAATGGCCGGAACTGTCACTGCTGCAGGGTTTTCTGCCTGCCGCCATCCGGCCGTCGGCCGCCGCGTGGGGCGCGCTGCTGTGTGAACTGCAGGACTGCGCTTTCACCATCGAGCAGGAAGCCGTGCGCACCCCGAAATCACTCTGGTGGGCCGATGAATTGCAGCGGATGACGGCACAGCAGGCGCGTCATCCCTTGACCGTGGCGCTGCAGGAAACCGATGCCGTATTTTTCCGCATCGCCGATCCCATCCTGGCCATTTCCGCGAAAGTGCCCTTGCGGGCCGGTAACACCGAGGCTTTGTATCAGCAGTTGCTGCCTTTGACGACGGCGCTTGCCGAAACCGAAGCGGCACTTTTCGGTGGCGGCAACGGGCAGGACAGTGCGGTCATCACCGCCCAGCTGCTGCTGATGCGACTGCCCGGCGGACTGCAGGCCTTCGACCGCGGCATGGTTCCGATGCATCTGCTGGCACGCCATCAGACCATGGAAACGTCCACACAAGCGCTCTCGGACGATTGGTTGGCAGAGCTTCTTGCACTGCTGCCGCAACAGACGGCCGGCAATGCCTACCGCGAGGCGCAGCGGCGTTTCATCCGCCGACGGCTGTTGGCGCTGCGGTCCGGTAAGCAGCCCTCGCTGACGCCGGGCTATGCCTGGGACGCCTGGCGGGCCGTGCGCGGCTTTCGCTGATCCGGTTTAAACGACTTTCCAGCGCAGACTTTCGCCCGCTCTGAGCGGCGTCAACATCTCATCACCCAGGGGCAGCTGCTGCGGAACAATCCACGACTCGCGTTTGAGCGTGATCCGGTCGGTATTGCGCGGCAGTCCGTAGAAATCGGCACCGTAAAAGCTGGCGAAGCCTTCCAGCCGGTCCAGTGCGCCGGCATCCTCGAAAGCTTCCGCATACAGTTCGATGGCCGCATGTGCCGTATAGATGCCGGCGCAACCGCAGGATGACTCCTTGCTGCCGGTGGCGTGCGGTGCGCTGTCGGTACCGAGGAAGAATTTCGGACTTCCGGACACCGCCGCTTCGACCAGTGCCACCCGGTGCGGTTCACGCTTGAGTACGGGAAGGCAGTACATATGCGGCCGTATGCCACCCTGGAACATGGCGTTGCGGTTGTACAGCAGATGATGTGCGGTGATGGTAGCCGCGACATTGGCCGGAGCTGCCGCGACGAATTCAGCCGCCTGGCGTGTGGTGATGTGTTCCAGGACGACTCTCAGGTGCGGATAGTCGCGCAGCAAGGGCGCCAGATGCCGTTCGATGAACACCGCTTCCCGGTCGAAAATATCGATTTCGGAATGGGTGACCTCGCCGTGCAGCAGCAGTGGCAAGCCGCAGGCTTCCATGGCCGCAATCGCCTCCGCGGCCTTGGCCAGGTCGGTCACGCCGGAATCGGAGTTGGTGGTGGCGCCGGCCGGATAGTATTTCACCGCATGCACGAAGCCGCTGGCTTTCGCCCGCAGAATTTCATCTGCACGGGTATTGTCCGTCAGGTAAAGGGTCATGAGCGGTTGGAAGGCGCTGCCGGCTGTGGCATCGACCAGCCGTTGCCGGTAAGACTTGGCATCGGCCACAGTGACCACCGGTGGCTTTAGGTTGGGCATCACGATGGCGCGACTGAAAACACGGGCCGTATCGGTTATCACGCTGCGCATGGCAGCGCCATCCCGGAAATGGATGTGCCAGTCGTCCGGGCGGATCAGGGTCAGGGTATCGGTCATGGTGTTTCCGTGGCTTTCAGGAATGGGAGTGGTGGCTGCATTTTTCCGGAACGGGATCATGGCCGCCGGGATGGAACGGATGGCAGCGCAGGAGGCGGGTGGCGGTCAGGTAGACGCCCTTGAAAAAGCCGTAGCGCTCGATGGCCTGCATCGCATAATTCGAACAGGACGGGCTGAAACGGCAGGTTTGGCCCAGCAGGGGGCTGATCATCACTTGGTAACCGCGCAGCAGCCACAGAGCCAGCGTTTTCAGCATAAAATATCACCGCAACATCTTGCGAAGGACTATAGTGTAGGCTATAAAAGATGTATTGAGCCTAAACCAATGAGGAACTCCCCACGTGGCTAGCAAAAAAACGGTAAAACCCGGTAAAAAACCGGTCGCCCGCAAGCCGGCCGTCAAGGCCGCCAAGCCCGCGAAGAAGACGGCAAAAAAAGCCGCCGCCAAGCCCGCAAAAGCCAAGAAGTCCGTTGCCAAAGCCAAGGCGCCTGCCAAAAAGCCGAGCAAACCGGCGAAGAAACCCGTCGCCAAAAAGCCGGTCGCCAAGAAACCCGTTGCAAAAGCCAAGGCCAAGGTGCCCGCCAAAAAGCTGTCGAAAGCGCTTAAGAAGCCGATTGCCAAAAAGCCCGTTGCCAAAACCAAGGCGTCTGCCAAAAAGCCGAGCAAACCGGCGAAGAAACTCGTCGCCAAAAAGCCGATCGCCAAGAAATCCGTTGCTAAAGCCAAGGCCAAGGCGCCCGCCAAAAAGCCGTCGAAAGCGCTCAAGAAGCCGATTGCCAAAAAGCCCGTTGCCAAAGCCAAGCTGTCCGCCAAGAAGCCGTTAGCCAAACCCGTAAAAAAAGTCGCCGTCACGCCCAGCAAGCCGATCGCCAAGGCCCCTGTCAGCAAGAAACCCGAAGTCAAGAAGCCCGAAACGAAGAAATCCGTGCCTGTAGCCGTTAAAGTTCCCGAAAAACAAATCCCGCCGCTGCCCGCACCAAAGCCCGTCCGAAAGGGCGCCCGCGCCGGTTATGTGAAACGCGAAGTGGTCGTCGAGAAAGCCCTGAAGCAGAAATCGGTCCGTCGTGTCCAGTTGCCGCCCGGCTACAAGCCGAGTGACAAAGAAGAGTACATGAATGATTTCCAGCTCGAGTATTTCCGCCACAAACTGATGACCGAGCGTGAAAATCTGCTCAATGCGACGCAGGAAACCATCAATGAACTGAAAGAAGAAGCGCGTGACGTCGGCGATGAGGCCGAACGCGCCTCCCGTGAAACCGAAAACTTCTTCGAACTGCGGACCCGAGATCGTTACCGCAAACTGCTTTACAAGATCGACAAGATCATCGCCACCATCGACGACGGCACCTACGGCTACTGCGTGGATACCGGCGAGGAAATCGGCATCAAGCGTCTGGAAGGCCGCCCGATGGCGGAACGCACCGTGGATGCCCAGGAACGCTGGGAGCACAAGAAAAAGCAGCTCGGCGATTGATCCATGCCAAGACTGAAAAAGCCCCGGCATGTCCGGGGCTTTTTTATTCGACATTTTACCGCAACAGCTCTAATCGGCGGCTCTCACCGTGTTGCGGCCTTCCGATTTGGCGCGATACATTGCGCGATCGGTACGGTTTAACCATTCAATGAATGTTTCACGGGGACGGTATTCACTGACGCCGATGCTGATCTGTACGCTGCCTACTTCGGGAAAAGCGTTATCCGCAATCGATTTCCTGAGCTTTTCAGCAAGACCGAGCGTATCGTCCAAAGTGCAATGCGGCAGCAGTATCAGGAATTCTTCGCCTCCCCAGCGGGCCAGCGTGTCTGCTTCCCGCAACTGTCCCTTGACCCGCATGACCAGTTCTTTCAAGACCTGGTCGCCGGCAACATGCCCGAATTGATCATTGATATGCTTGAAATGGTCGATATCGAGCATGAGCAATCCGATTTTCTGGCCATAACGGCGGGCTTCCGCGATCTCCCCCTGGGTCTCTTCCGTCAGGTAACGACGATTGAATGCACCGGTCAGCAAGTCGGTAATTGCAATCTTTTCCAGTCGCTGTCTTTCAATGTCAGATTGACGGTGAGCACGATACTCCCATAAGGCATAGCCTGCGATGAACAGCAAGATGGCCGTCAGTGGAATGTAATGCCGTTGCCAGTATGTGACGATGCTGACATCCGATGCATCGACAAGACTGGACTCGATTGCCAATATGATGGCTATCGTCAGACAAAGACCGCTGAACAGCAGCAGACTTTTAATCCGTGTGGATATTTTTTTAGCTTTACTCGCCATCATCCTTGACTTACCCTGAAGTTAGGCCTTACAGCCCCATCCTACTCTCATGGTCCAGGCTTCTCTATAAGAATATTGCCTATTCCTTATAAAAATTTTTAAAAGAAATTCATATGCTTGGGGTGAATAATGAATTGCTAGAGTGCGCTTTCCAACGTATAAATGCCAATGCTAGGGAACGTTCTGGACGAGTACGCATGAAAAAGCCCCTGAACGGGGCTTTTTTTTATTTCGCATCCAGTGCCGGATAGAAGCGCCAGGCCGGTTTCAGATCCGGATCGGGATCGGTGCCCATGAGCCGGCTGCGCACCACGGACACCGGCATCGGGCCGCCTTTCAGGATGGCATCATGGAATTCGCGATCGGTCATTTTTCCCGATTCGACCAGTTCCTGCCGCAACTGCCAGAACTGCAGTCCGCCCAGCATGTAGGCGGCCTGGTACATCGGGCCGTAATCGCCGGCGAAACTACGGCGGACTTCGGCGGCGGCATTGGCCCGTTCATGACCGACACGCTCGACCAGCATGTCGATGGACTGCTGCGGAGTCATGGTGCCCATATGGAAGGAAAGCGAGAACAGGATGCGGGCGGCGCGGTGACTGCGCCAGAACAGCATGCCCAGTTTCTGCTCGGGCGATTCGGCGAATTCTTTTTGGTAGAGCAGGAATTCCCAATACAGCGCCCAGCCTTCCGACCAGAACGGCGTGCCGAACAGTTCACGATGACTGTTGTAGCGGTTGTTGTAGAAATGCTGCAGGTGATGGCCGGGAATCAGCTCGTGGTGCACGACCGCCCGCGAGAAATAGCGGTTATTGCCGCGCAAGGCCATGGCCTGTTTGTCAGCCGGCATGCTGTCGTGCGGGTAGGCGACCCAGACATCTTCGCCGCCGAGAAAGAACGGTGCCTGCAGCTGGTATTCCGGCGTCAGCATGGTCATGCGCCAATCGCGTTTGGCCAGCTCGGGGATGGTGACCAATTGCCTGCGTTCGATGAAATCGATGGCCTCATCGGCAAGCTTGACCACATACTGCGGCTGGTCGCCGACCGCCGGGCCGTCTTTCTTGATGTGTTCGAGCGCATCATGCCAGTCGGCATAGCCCATTTCGGCGGCGGCTTTGCGCATTTCATCCTGGCACCAGCTCAATTCGCGTTCGGCCAATTGCACAATCTGTTCCGGGCTGTACGGAATCATTTCGTTGCGCAGCGCGGCCTCCACGGCATCCCGGCCGATCGGGTCACCGATGATGGTTTCCGGGTCGGATGCTTTGGCGATGTCGTTGCGCAGGAATTTCGCGGTCGCCTCGAACTGCCTGTCGAGCACCTCGTAGGATTTGGCGACCTGCTGCGTATACGCCGGGTCATATCCGTTATAGAAGGTATGCCATTGCTTGAAATCGTCGCGGAATGCGGAGAGAAGCCTGGCGGCACGCAGGGCGATGACCGGCGATACCGAGGCGTTTCCGCGCAATCGGGTTTTATTGGCCTTCAGGGCACTGGCGGCGTGGTCGATCAACCGTCTGGCTTTAACGGCATCCAGCGGCATCAGGGC
>JAJTGG010000012.1 GCA_021299355.1 Lysobacteraceae bacterium | reverse complement strand
TGTTCTGACTCGCACAGGCGATCGGTATAGACCACGCTGCCATCGGTGCCTTGGCACCGGCGCATGTCCTGGGCGGATGTCGTACTGCCGACCAGAAGCAGAAATAACAGCGGACTGCGAAATGATGCCATACCGGCACTCTAGCGCAGCTTCAGCGCAAACGCGAGAGCACGGCTTCGGCGGGTTTGGCCAGATTCAGGGTATAGAAATGCAATTCACCGGCACCGCCCTCGAGCAGGCGGCGGCACATGCCAGCCACGCAGTCGGCGGCGAACTCGCGGATACTGGCGGCATCGTCGCCGTAAGCCAGCATGCGTTGGCCCATCCATCGCGGAATTTCGGCACCGCACATCTGCGAGAACCGGCGGATCTGCGAGAAATTCGAAATCGGCATGATGCCCGGGATGATCGGGATGGTGATGCCGCGCCGGCGAACATCATCGACGAAGCGGAAATAGGCATCGGCATTGTAGAAGTACTGGGTAATCGCCGAGTTTGCGCCGAGTGCCGCTTTTTCTGCAAAGCGCGCGATATCGGATTCGGCATCCTCGGCCTGCGGATGGAATTCCGGATAGCAGGCGACAGTGATTTCGAAGGCATCGCCGTATTCGTCTTTGATGAAACGTACCAGATCGGCAGCGAAGTGCATGTCGCCGGCGCGTGCCATGCCGGAAGGCAGGTCGCCGCGCAGCGCGATGATGCGATTGCAGCCCCGGGCCTTGTAGTGGTCCAGCAGGGCCCTGATCTCCTCGCGGGTGCCGCCCATGCAGCTTAGGTGTGGCACCGCATTCAGTCCATGCACATCGGCCAGGTGTTGTACCGTTTCACCGGTATAGCTCAGGGTCGAGCCGCCGGCACCGAAGGTGACCGAGGCAAATTCTGGAGCGTGGGCTTTCAGCGCAATCGCGGTACGGTCCAGTTGCGCGCGCTGCTCATCGGTTTTCGGCGGAAAAAACTCGTAGGAAATCTTCATTTCAGTTCCGGGAAATAAAAAAAAGGGCGCATGCGCGCCCTTTTCGGGGACTCAGTAGCGGTAGTGTTCCGGCTTGTACGGACCTTCCTTGGCGACACCGAGGTAAGCAGCCTGTTCGTCGGTCAGCACGGTCAGCTTCACCCCGATTTTCTCCAGATGCAGACGTGCCACTTCCTCGTCGAGCTTCTTCGGCAGGATGTAGACTTTCGGCTCGTATACGTCCTTGTTGGCCCACAGATCGATCTGCGCCAGGGTCTGGTTGGAAAATGAGTTCGACATCACGAAGCTCGGATGACCGGTCGCGCAGCCCAGGTTGACCAAGCGGCCTTCGGCAAGCAGATAGATGGCATTACCGTTGGCAAAGGTGTATTTGTCGACCTGCGGCTTGATATTGAGCTTGACCGCGTCCGAAGTGTTCAGGCGGTCAACCTGGATTTCGTTGTCGAAGTGGCCGATATTGCAGACGATGGCTTGGTCCTTCATGGCCTGCATGTGTTCCAGCGTCAGCACGTCTTTGTTGCCGGTGGTGGTGACGTAGATATCGCCGCGGCCGAGGGTGGCTTCCACGGTATTGATTTCAAAACCTTCCATCGCGGCCTGCAGGGCGTTGATCGGATCGATTTCGGTGACCACCACACGACAGCCGTAGGCGCGTAGCGAATGGGCCGAGCCCTTGCCGACATCGCCGTAGCCGCAGACCACGGCGACCTTACCGGCAAGCATCACGTCCATGGCACGCTTCAGGCCATCGGCCAGTGATTCACGGCAGCCGTACAGGTTGTCGAACTTGGATTTGGTGACCGAGTCGTTGACGTTGATGGCCGGCACGCGCAGTCCGCCGACTTCCATCATCTGGTACAGACGGTGCACACCGGTGGTGGTTTCTTCGGAAACGCCGCGCCAGTCCTTCATCACATTGGTCCAGAAGCCCGGACGGTCGGTGGCCGTGCGTTTCAGCAGGTTCTTGATGACCTGCTCTTCATGCGAGCCGGACGGGGTATTGACCCAGTCCGAACCCTGTTCCATTTCATAGCCTTTGTGCAGCAGCAGAGTGACGTCGCCGCCGTCATCAACGACAAGCTCGGGCCCCTTGCCGCCGGGGAAGGTCACGGCATCCAGGGTGCAGTCCCAGTATTCTTCCAGGGTTTCGCCTTTCCAGGCGAATACCGGGGTGCCGCTGGCGGCGATGGCTGCAGCAGCATGGTCCTGGGTCGAGAAGATGTTGCAGGACGCCCAGCGCACATCGGCGCCGATATCCTTCAGGGTCTCGATCAGCACGGCGGTCTGGATGGTCATGTGCAGCGAGCCGGTCACGCGCACGCCTTTCAGCGGTGCCTGGGCGGCATATTTATTGCGGATCGACATCAGTCCCGGCATTTCTGCTTCGGCGATGTCGATTTCCTTGCGGCCCCAATCGGCCAGGGTGATGTCAGCTATTTTATAATCGGGTTTCAGTTTCGTAACGGCGTTCATGCACGCTCCTTAAAGATCAAAGTGAGCGGGCGCGGTTGCATTGACGACCACCATCGAGCCTGTGCTTCCGCCTCAGCGGTGCTTGCAGCGCCCCTCGATGGGGTGTTTCGGTACAGGCCTATGATACCGCCTGTACCGGAATGACATGTGAAAACGGGGGCGGATTACGCCGCCCCCGGTTCCGGATTACTTCAGTTTTGCAGCCTTGCGCAGGGCGTCGGCGACGTCGGTTTTTTCCCAGCTGAATGCAGTAGCCTTGTGGGTTTTGCCGTGACCATCGATGTAACTGACTTCCTGCGGCTTGCGGCCGAAGTGGCCGTAGCTGGCGGTGCGCTGGTAAATCGGGTGCAACAGGTCCAGCATTTTGCTGATGCCGTAAGGACGCAGGTCGAAGTGGCCGCGGATCAGTTTTTCAATCTGCACGTCCGGAATTTTGCCGGTGCCGAAAGTGGTGACCGAAATCGAAGTCGGTTCGGCCACGCCGATGGCGTAGCTGACCTGCACTTCGCAGCGGTCGGCCAGACCGGCGGCAACCACGTTCTTGGCCACATAACGGGCAGCGTAAGCCGCCGAACGATCGACCTTGGACGGATCCTTGCCGGAGAACGCACCACCGCCGTGACGGGCCCAGCCGCCGTAGGTGTCGACGATGATCTTGCGGCCGGTCAGGCCGCAGTCGCCGACCGGGCCGCCGATCTCGAACTTGCCGGTCGGATTGATGTGGAATTTGGTGCCCTTGTGCAGCAGCTTGCCCGGCAGTACCGGATCGATCACGTGCGCGCGCACGGCTTCGATCAGATCCTTCTGCTTAATGCCCGGATCGTGCTGGGTCGAGAGCACCACGGCGTCGATGGCCACGGCCTTATCGCCCTCATAGCGCAGGGTGACCTGGCTCTTGGCATCCGGGCGCAGCCACGGCAGCGGCGAATTCTTTTGCTTGCGCACTTTGGCTTGGCGCTCGACCAGACGGTGTGACAGATGGATGGCGGCCGGCATGAAGCTTTCGGTTTCGTTGGTGGCGTAGCCGAACATCAGACCCTGGTCGCCGGCGCCTTGGTCTTCCGGACGCTTTCGGTCGACGCCTTGGTTGATGTCGACCGACTGCTTGCCGATCATGTTGATGATGGCGCAGGTGTGGCCGTCGAAACCGACGTTGGAATTGTTGTAACCGATGTCGTTGATGACCTTGCGGGCCAGGGCTTCGATGTCGACCCAGGCCGAGGTGGTGATTTCGCCGGCCACGATGGCGGCGCCGGTTTTCACCAAGGTTTCGCAGGCCACGCGGGCGTGCTTGTCCTGGGCCAGGATGGCGTCGAGCACGGCATCGGAAATCTGGTCGGCGAGTTTGTCCGGGTGGCCTTCGGAGACCGACTCGGAAGTGAACAGGTAGTTACTCATCGTGACATATATCCTTTAATCGGGATAGAAAGATACAAATTGGGGAGCGGATAGAATACAGGCAAATGCCCCGGTCCGCATCAACTTTTTGACCCCTCCGGTTTAGCTCCCGTACAACCGTCTTGGAATTTGCTAAAGTAGCCATTCCAAACAAGCATTTACAGGGGATTGTCATGGGATTCAAACGCATCGCAAACGCACGTTGGGAAGGCGATCTAATTGCCGGCAAGGGCGGCATGAGTACGCCGCAGAGCGGTCTGTTCGCCGACCAGAACTATTCCTTTAAAACCCGCTTCGGCGATGAGCAGGGCACCAATCCGGAAGAGCTGTTGGCTGCCGCACATGCCGGCTGCTTCAGCATGGCGCTGTCGGCGGTGCTCGGCAAAGCCGGATTCACGCCGGACCGGATTGACACCCGGGCCGAAGCGATGATGGAGCCGGGCATGGATCCGGGGCCGACCGTCACCGGCGTGCACCTGGTTGTCGTGGCCACCGTGCCGGGTATCACCTCGGCGCAGTTCATCGAAATTGCCGAGGCCGCCAAAGCTGGCTGTGTGATTTCACGGGCACTGGCGGTGCCGGTGACGCTGGATGCAACGCTGGCTTAAGCCATCAGATCTGAGAAATAATCCTTGGTAATCGCCGTCTGTTCGCTTGCCGTTTCGGCCTTGTTGACGCGCGCCCGGAATTCCACCGCATTGTCCTGTTCGGCACTGTACCAGCCCAGATGCTTGCGCGCGATGCGCACGCCCTGCGGCTCGCCATAGAATTCATGCAGGTGCAGCAGGTGGCTGAGCAGGGTTTCGGCGATGAATGCCACGGACGGTTCCGGCAGCAGTTCGCCGGTGTCCAGATAATGTTGGATCTGCCGGAAAATCCAGGGCCGGCCCTGCGCCGCACGGCCGATCATCACCGCATCGGCCTTGGTGTATTCCAGTACGTATTTGGCCTTGAGCGGATCGGTGATATCGCCGTTGGCCACCACCGGAATGCGCACGGCCTGTTTGACCGCGGCGATGGTGTCGTATTCGGCCGCGCCCGTATAGAAATCCTCACGCGTACGGCCATGCACCGCCAAGGATTGGATGCCGCAGTCCTCGGCAATGCGCGCGATGGTCAAGGCATTGCGGGAATCAGGACTCCAACCGGTACGGATTTTCAGAGTGACCGGCACATCGACGGCCTTGACCGTGGCGCTCAAAATGGCGGCCACCAGTTTTTCATCACGCATCAAGGCCGAGCCGGCTAGGACATTGCAGACTTTTTTGGCCGGGCAACCCATGTTGATGTCGATGATCTGCGCGCCATGCTCGACATTGAAGCGCGCCGCTTCCGCCAGCTGCGCCGGATCGGTGCCGGCGATCTGCACCGATATCGGCGAGGGTTCATCGGAATGATCCATGCGATGCACCGATTTGCTGGTGCGCCAGAAACGCGGGTCGGAAATGGTCATCTCCGAGACGCACAGGCCGGCGCCCATTTTTTTGCACAGTATCCGGAACGGCTTATCGGTGACGCCGGCCATCGGCGCCAGGATCAGGTTCGGCGAAATGGCATGCGGCCCGATGCGCATGTTCAGCCCAGGCGGGCGGTGATGTCGGCTCGGCTCGGCATGGCCAGCGCCGCACCGCTGCGCTCGACCTTGCAGGAAGCCGCCATCACCGCAAAAGCGCAGGCGTCCGTCAATGCCGATCCGTGTGCCAATTCCGCTGCCAATGCGCCGTTGAAACAATCGCCGGCGCCGGTCGTGTCCCTGACGCTGACATTCGGCGCCGCGAATTCGTGGAATCCATAGGGGGTGCTGAGCACGGCGCCACGTACACCTAGGGTAATCACGGTATCGGGGCAGGGTAGTTTCCGGGCCAAGGCATGCAGTGCGGCGGCATTCCGCTGCGCGATACTTTCCGCAGTGACGTCTTCGCCGTGGGCCTGCAGCAAGGCGGCGAATTCGCTTTCGTTCGGACTCAGGATATCGGCCAGTGCATGCAATTCGGCGGCATCCTCGGATGCCGGTGCCGGATTGACGATGCAGCGCACACCGGCTTTTTTCGCCAGATGCAGGGCAGTAATACTCGCCGCAATTGCGGCCTCCTGCTGCAGCAGCAGAATCCGTGCATGGCGGATGTCTTCGGCATGTGCGGAAATGTGCGCAGGTGATAACAACGTGTTCGCAGCCAGATCCACCAGAATTTGATTCTGTCCGTCGGCATCCAGCCAGATGGCGGCATTGCCGGTGGCGGCACCCGCGCATTCCTGCCAGGCACAACGCAGTCCTTCGTGTTCCGCCGTCTGCATGGCGAGCCCGCCAAGGGCATCATCGCCGATGGCGGCGATGAACAGGGCATGGCCACTGAGCCGATGCGCGGCCATGGCCTGATTGAAGCCTTTACCGCCGGGGCCTTGGGAAAAAAGGCCGGTTCGCGTTTCTCCGGCCTTCGGAAAACGCGGCGTGCGCCAAACCAGATCCTGGTTGTAGGAGCCCACCACGATCAGCATGCTTATACTCCGAAGTGCAGCAATACGCCGGCGATGGTGGCGGTCATCAAGGTGGCAATCGTGCCGCCGAGCACGGCACGCAGGCCGAAGCGGGCCAGATCGGAACGGCGCTCCGGTGCCAATGAACCGATGCCGCCGATCTGGATGGCAATCGAAGCGAAGTTGGCAAAGCCGCACAGTGCGTAGGTCAGAATCAAGCGGGAATGCTCACTGATGGCGCCGGCGCCTTCACCGATTGGAATCTGCGACAGCTGCAGATAGGCGATGAACTCGTTGAGTACGATTTTCTGGCCGATCAGACCGCCGGCGATCACCGCATCGTTCCAGTCAATGCCGATCACCCAGGCAATCGGCGCCAAAATATACCCGAGGATTAGGCCGAGATTGAGCGTGACCGGCGTGGCACCGGCTGCAGCGCCCTGATTCAACATCATGTTCAGGCTCTGGTAGCCCGACAAATGCAAATCGCCGAACCAGCCGATGATGGCGTTGATCATGGCGATCAGCGCCACGAAAGCCAGCAGCATGGCGGCGATGTTGATCGCCAGCTTGACCCCGTCGGCAGCGCCGGCAGCAGCGGCATCGATAATGTTCGCCGAGGTTTTTTCCACATCGACTTTGATGCTTCCGCGCGTCAAGGGCTCCCCGGTTTCCGGAATCAGCATCTTGGCAACCAGGAAGGTTGCCGGAGCGGCCATGATCGAAGCCGCCAGGAAGTGCTTGGCATAGAAAGCCTGCAGCTCCGGGTCGGTGCCGCCCAGCATGGCCACGTAGGTGGCCATCACGCCGCCGGCGATATGCGCCATGCCACCGATCATCATGGTCAGCAGTTCCGACTCGGTCATCCTGCCGATGTAGGGCCGGACCGTCAGCGGCGCTTCGGTTTGGCCGATGAACACGCTGGCACACACTGAGGTGGTTTCAGCGCCCGACAGGCGCATGACTTTGGTAATCGCCCAGGCCATGCCTTTGACGACCATCTGGAGAATGCCCAAGTGATACAGAACGGCGGTGAGCGCGGCAAAGAAAATCACCGTCGGCAGAACCTGGAATACGAAAATGAAGCCGTATTTATCCGCCGTCGCCAGATCGCCGAAAATCATTCTGGCGCCTTCCGTAGTGAAACCGGAAACAGTTACGAAGGCATGCGCGGCGGCACCGAATACCGCGGCACCGAACGACGTCAGCAATACGAATGCGGCAAATACGATCTGAAGCAGCACGCCGGTGGAAATCAACCGCCAATCAATGGCGCGCCGGTTATTGGAAAACAGCCAGGCGATGGCCAGCAGGCAGCTGAGGCCGAAAAGTCCGAATAGCACTGCGCTCATGGGAAAATCCGTAGAAGGTGACCGTCAAAGGGTAGTCTACGGGGCCGGATTGGGCAAGCCTGTAGGATCAGGGCAGATGATTGCCGGCTGCACGGTAGAGGGCATACCAGTGTTCCCGCTGCATGGAAATGCTGTTGGCTGCGGACAGCCGCTTCAAGCGCTGCGGATCGGTGCTGCCGAGCAGGACCTGCATCTGTGCCGGATGGCGGAGAATCCAGGCGATGGCGATGGCCCCGGCGCTGCAGCCGTGCACCTGCGCCATGTTGTTGAGTTCATGGTTCAATTCCGCAAAATCCGGATGTTCGAGGAAATTGCCCTCGAACATGCCGAACTGCAGCGGTGACCAGGCCTGAACGCGCAGCCCGTTCATCCGGCAATAATCGATGACCGAACCGTCACGGTCGACGCCGCCGACGAATCCAGTGTTGGCCTGCAGGGCGGCATCGATCGGGCCGGTATGGGCCAGGCCGAATTGCAGCTGATTGACGCACAGGGGTTGGTCCAGTGCCGATTGCAGCAGTTCGATCTGCATGGGCCGGAAGTTGCTGATGCCGAAACGACGCACCTTACCGGAGCTCTGCAGCCGGCTGAAGGCTTCGGCGACTTCCGCCGGTTCCATCAGGGCATCGGGCCGGTGCAGCAGCAGGGTGTCGAGATAATCGGTGCCGAGCCGGTCGAGAATGCCGTCCACCGATTCCAGGATATGGCCGGCGCTGCTGTCGTAATGACCGTCGCGGATACCGCATTTGCTTTGAATAACGATGGACTCCCGCGGGCAGCCGATCGTCTGCAGAGCCTGTGCGAATTGTCTTTCGCTGTCGCCGCCGCCATAGATGTCGGCATGATCGAAATGTCGGATACCGGACTCCAGTGCGGTTTCCAACAGCATGGCAATCTGCACCGGTGTCCGCTGGTGCAGGCGCCAACATCCGAGTATCAGACGGTCATCGTTTTCGGTGGCGGGTATCGTCATGGCGGTCTCCTTGCTTGCACCATATTAATAGGAGTGGTCGGATTCGGGTTGGAAAATGAAAAACCCGGCAGCGCCGGGTTTTTCAGGACTGAGATTGGATTTCAGCGCGGCTCGCCGATTTCCATATCAGGGATTTCGATTTCAAAGCTTTCCGGCATCTCGGCATCACTGAAGGTGACGATGTTGAATGCACTATCGGTAACTCTAAGACCTTCCATGAGAAGGCCGCCGTCGGCGCTATCAAATGGCATGGCAACGCGCGGTGGACCGGGCGGCATCGGAGGCATGGGCGGCATTTTAGGCATGCTGATGCTGACCGACTGCGGCTTGCGGTCGCGCAGGATGCTTAATGCGACTTTTTCACCTTCTTTCCTACCGCGCATGGCTTCAAGCACATCGCGTGATCTGACCACCGCTTTGCCATCGACTTTGGTGATGACATCACCGGCCTGCAGTTGCGGGAACTCCGTCTTCGGGCTCAGTACCAGTACGCCGGCATTGGCGCCGAAATAACGGCCCAGCTGCGGATTCAGTTCGGCCAGGTTCATGCCGCTCCAGCGCGTGGCGAAAGCGAAGGCGCGCGGTGCGCCGCCCGGCATAGGTCCACGGGTTTCGCGGTTGACAATCATCTGCGGTTCGATTTTCGCCGCTTTCAGGGTTGCGCTCACGGCTTTTCCGCTCCGGGTATAGGCCAGTTTCACGGTCTGTCCTTCCTTCAAATCGGCAAGCGCGGCACGGGCCTGATCGACGCCGGCCTGGTCCTTGGCGGTGATGCTTTTGCCGTTGATGGCGGTGATGACATCGCCGGCCTGAAGTCCGGCATCCTTGGCCGGTCCTTTCGGGCTGACCGCGGCGATCTTCACGCCGTTGCCGCTATTGGGTGCCATGACCACACCCAGACCGATTCGCGGCCCGGCCCGGTACATTTCAATCCGCTTCGGACCGCGCTTGCCTTCGATCCGCCCCGGACCTTTGCCGGCCGGCGCGGTGGTGGTGACGTTGCGCTCGACCATGCCGGTTTCGCTGTCACGCTTGGTTTCGATGATGGTGATCTGCATCTGGTCATCCGGACCGAGTTTCTTCGACAGCTCCTGGATGCGCTTGCTCAGCTGCTCGATTTCCGCACGCGCGGCTTTCTGTTCATCGGCAGAGGCTTTCATGGTCTGTCCGTAAGCGGTCGTGGAAATAAAGCTTGCGGCGAGTATCAGCGGAATGAGGTTTTTCGGGGTGAACATGGAAATCTCCTTGGGGGATGGTTCAGTTGGTGTTGGCCAGAGCCAGGTCGAAATTGCGGCCGACCGCGTTGAAGTCGGCATTGGTGCGGTTGAGTTGCAGGCCCTGGTCGAGCAGAGTGATGCGTTGCTGCCAGAGCGTGCGGGCTTCTTCCGGTGTGGGCTGCTGCGAAAGACCGGCATCAATGGTGGCCAGCTGGTCTTCGATACCGAGATTGGCGGCGATGACGCTGGCGCTGGAGATGGCATCATCCTGCTGGGCGTAGAAAGCGGTTTCCAGACGTGCCGAATGATCCATCAGGGATTGGATGTCGGTTTGTTGTGCCGATTGCTCGGTTCCTGCGGCGGTCTGCGGTGACCTGTGAATAAGCGTTTGCCAGAGCAGTACGGCCAATGCCGTGCTGGCCACTAGCGCCAATGCCGGCTTCGGCCAGCTCCGCTTTTGTGGCAGGCGTTGCTGCAGACCGGGCCATGCACTGGTTGCCGGCGCTTCCAGCGGCAGTTGACGCAATGCATTCGGCAGATCAATGACGGTATTCATGATTCGATTCCTGTTGCAGGCCGGATGGCCAGGGTGTCACGGAGTTTTCGGGTGCCACGGGCAAGCTGTGATTTGGAGAATGAGGGTGTTTTCCCCATTTGCCCTGCGATTTCTTCATGGGTAAAGCCTTCCACGTGGTAGAGCCACAGGACTGAGCGCGTCAGCGCCGGAAGCGTCTGCAGCGCCTCGATCATCTGCGCGGCTTCTGCGGCCTGCGGCGGCATCGCGGTCCCGTTGTCGGTCAGGTCCGCGTCATACACGTCTTCTTCCTTGAAGCCTTTCGCGCTGCGCCGGAGCCGCATCAGCGCCTCGTTCACGGCAATCTGCCGGAGCCAGCCCCAGAACGGGGACTGGCCTTTGAACTCGCTGATCCGGGTCATGACTTTGATCATACTGTCCTGAAGTACCTCCTGAGCCTCGGCGGGTTGCCCACACAGGCGCAGTCCAAGGGTGTAAATCGGCCGTTCGAACCAGCGGTAAATCTGCTCGAAAGCCTCTACATCCCCGCGTTTGGCGCGTTGAATCAGGCTGTCCGGCACATCAATCGCAAAGTGGGTTGAATGGCTCACTGTTTACAAGATGCCTAAGGGCGGAAAAGGGTCGCACCGAATTGAATCGGCCTATAATAGGACCACACAAGATCCGAGGTGTTCCATGTATTTTCTATATATTGCCCTGCTGTTTTTCGCCATGGTGGTTCTCTATAAAGCCGTGCGCATGGTGCCGCAAGGTTTCCAGTGGACGGTCGAAACCTTCGGCAAGTACACCAAGACACTGAGCCCCGGCCTGCATATCCTGATCCCGATCATGCAGGACATCGGCCGCAAGGTGAACATGATGGAACAGGTGCTGGATATCCCATCCCAGGATGTGATTACCAAGGACAATGCGGTCGTCAAGGTCGATGGTGTGGTGTTCTTCCAGGTCCTGGACGCCGCCAAGGCCGCTTACGAGGTGTCCGACCTGCAGCAGGCCACCATCGCTCTGGTGATGACCAACATCCGGACCGCCATCGGCTCCATGGATCTCGATGAATCCCTGTCCAAGCGCGATGAAATCAACGCCAAGCTGCTCAATGTCGTCGATCAGGCCACGCATCCCTGGGGCATCAAGGTCAACCGTATCGAACTGAAAGATATTCAGCCGCCGCGTGATCTGGTCGATGCCATGGCTCGGCAGATGAAGGCCGAACGCGAGAAGCGCGCCAACATCCTGGAAGCCGAAGGCCTGCGGCAGGCCGAAATTCTCCGTGCTGAAGGCGAGAAGCAGGGTGCCATTCTGCAGGCCGAGGGCAAGAAAGAGGCGGCATTCCGTGAGGCCGAAGCCCGTGAACGCCTGGCTGAAGCTGAAGCCAAGGCCACGCAACTGGTATCGACCGCGATTTCGCAGGGCGATGTCCAGGCCATCAATTACTTCGTCGCACAGAAATATGTCGAGGCACTCGGTAAATTCGCCGACTCGCCCAACCAGAAACTGATGATCCTGCCGACCGAGGTCACCGGTGTCATGGGCTCCATTGCCGGCATCGCCGAACTGGCCAAAGCCAGCCTGGAAAAGCCGGCGCAGGATAAGGGCAAATGAGCAACGCCGCTATTTTCTGGGCAGTCGTGGCTCTGGTCCTGATCGGGCTGGAGACGCTTGCGCCGGGAATCCTGTTCCTGTGGCTCGGTTTCGCCGCCGCCGGGGTCTTCCTGCTGCTGGTCCTCGGCATTCCGGTGCCGCTGTTCGCGCAGATTCTCGTGTTCGTGATTCTGTCATTCGTCTCGGTCGGCATTTATTGGCGCTATTTCCGCAAGGCCAGCGAAAACTCCGATCAGCCCCTGCTGAACCGTAAACAGGAACAGCTGCTTGGACGGATTCTGGTGCTGGAATCGGCCATCGTCAACGGGAACGGCCGCGTGCAGATCGGTGATGCTTTCTGGCAGGTCCATGGGCCCGATGCCCCGCAGGGTGCGCGGGTCACCGTCATTGCCGTGGATGACGGCATCCTGAAGGTCAGTCTTTCCGATTGATCGGGGTGCCGTGCGATAATAGGCCTTTGCCGCCGCCTTCGGAAACGTCATGATCCAGAAAACCATCTACAACCAGACCCACCGCGAAGCCGGTGCCAAAATGGTCGACTTCGGGGGCTGGGACATGCCTATTCATTACGGGTCCCAGATTGAAGAGCATCATGCCGTCCGCAGCGATGCCGGCATGTTCGATGTCTCGCACATGACCGTCATCGATGTGCATGGAGCCGGCGCCCGCACCTATCTGCGCCGGCTGATCGCCAATTCCATCGAGAAACTGAAAGTCCCGGGCAAGGCGCTTTATTCCTGCATGCTCAATGAAGCCGGCGGTGTCATCGATGATCTCATCGTGTATTACCTTGATGACGCCTTCTACCGCGTGGTCGTGAACGCATCCACGCGCGACAAGGATCTGGCCTGGATGACCGCGCAGGCCGCCGGTTTCGATATCGTTCTCAAGGAACGCGCCGATCTGGCCATGGTCGCGGTGCAGGGGCCGAATGCGCGTGCCAAGGTCCTGTCGCTGCTCAGCAGTGAAGGCGCCGCCGCTGCAGCAGCGCTTGGTAAATTCGTGGCCTGCGACGCCGATGGGCTGTTCATCGCACGCACCGGCTACACCGGCGAGGATGGGTTTGAAATCATGGTTCCCGAAGACCGCGCCATTGCGTTCTGGCAATCCTTGGCCGCGGCCGGTGTTCGCGCCTGCGGTCTGGGTGCGCGCGATACCCTGCGGCTGGAGGCCGGCATGGCACTCTATGGCCAGGACATGGATGAGACCGTCAGTCCGTATGAGGCCGGCTTGGCCTGGACCGTGACGCTGGACGACGGCCGCGATTTCATCGGCCGCCCTGTCCTTGAAAAGCAGCTTGCCGAAGGCAGTGCCCGTCAGATGATCGGTCTGGTGATGGATGAAAAGGGCGTGCTGCGTCACGGCCAGGCGGTTTTTTCCGCTGCCGGCGGCGGCGAAATCCTGTCCGGAACGTTTTCACCGACACTGTCGAAAGGTATTGCGCTGGCCCGTGTGCCTGCCGGCGAGGTCGGTGCTGTCGAGGTCGACATCCGCGGCCGCCGGCATCCGTTGCGCGTGGTCAAATACCCGTTCGTCCGTGATGGCAAACCGCAGGCCGGCGTCTAAGCCCCGCCCTTAACGCCGGGCGGCGTTAGGGGTAAACTATCCGTATCTGAATCCAACAAACCGAGAGAGTGTTATGAGCGAAATCCCCGGCGATTTGAAGTTCCTGAAATCCCATGAGTGGGCGCGTATCGAAGACGGTGGCCAGGTCACCGTCGGCATTTCCGAGCATGCACAAACCCTGTTGGGCGATCTGGTCTATGTCGAGCTGCCGGCTGTCGGCGATAGCGTGACCGTCGGCGCCGCCGCGGCTGTGGTCGAGTCGGTCAAGGCCGCCTCCGATGTCTACAGTCCGGTTACCGGAACGGTTGCAGCCGTCAACGAGGCCCTGTCCGACAAGCCCGAAACCATCAACGAAGACGCCTACGGCGAAGGCTGGATGTTTACCGTCCGGATCAACGACGCCGAGCAGCTCAACGAGCTGCTGTCGCCCGATGAATACGCGGCGCTGATCGAAGAAGAAAGCCACTGACGGAAGTTCCGAAAGGGCCGCCGGCGTCGCCGGTGGCCCTTTTTTTATGCTTCGAATTCAGCCGCCGAGTTCGCCAAAGACTACGGCATCATCATCGCAATCCGATTCCGGGGGCGCTTCGGGGGCCTTTGAATGTCCCTGAAAACTTGCGCACTTTTGCCATTTTCGGCGCATTTCAAATGGCATCCGCCGGGTTTTTCTTAAAGTAATTTATCAGGTTGAAAGCCCGGCCCAGGCATGTCATCGCGGCATCGATGGTTTATTCTCTTGCTGCGAATTGAAATCATGATGCGCTGGAAGCCTTAATTTACAAGGCTTGCAGGCATATTCGAAAATAAAACGGAATGCTGTGGCGCATGCGCCGATGATTCGCGGTCGATGGCGCCGCCGGCAGGTCCGGCGCGTCCCGGAATTTTTTTCGCAAAAGGTGTTGACATTGCAAAATCACTTGATTAGCTTTCATCCTAGATACACCACACATCGAGCCAAGTGATCAAGACTTTCTCTACAATTCAAGCAGACGCAAACGATTGTTCGTCGGCAATTGAGAAATTCCTGTCCTCCGCGAAATGTGTCTCGAAACGGGTGGTGTCGTTCCAGAATTCCTGCACCCGGTACCGGAAGGTTCCGGGTGTTTTCATTTCGGCCGCTGATCCAGCGGCGGAATATCTGTCCAGCCGGGTCCGCCCGGCCGGCAGTTTGCCGGGCGATTTGCCCGGTGTACGTTTCACTGGGCATTTCGCTTCATTCCATTGTTCCAAAGCCAACTGACGAGGAGTTGACCATGGCTACCAAGAAAAAAGCTGCAAAGAAACCGGCCGCTAAAAAAGCTGCCAAGAAAGTCGTAAAGAAAGCCGCTGCCAAGAAAGCAGTGAAAAAGACTGTAAAGAAAGCCGCTGCCAAGAAAGTTGTTAAAAAGGCCGCGAAAAAAGCAGTGAAAAAAGCCGCCAAAAAACCGGCCGCCAAAAAAGCCGCTAAGAAAGCCGCCAAAAAACCGGCCGCCAAAAAAGCCGCTAAGAAAGCCGCCAAAAAACCGGCCAAAAAGCCTGCTGCTAAAAAAAAAGTAGTTAAAAAGAAAGCTGCCGCTCCGGCCGCTCCGGCCGCTCCGGCAGCGCCTGCGATGTAATTAGCTGTACCGATTACCGTAACATCCCCCTCTTGATACCGCCCAGGTCAAGAGGGGGCTTTTATCAGGACGCCGATGGCGTCTTTTTTCATGCCTCAATCCTGGGCAGAGGTGCCGGTTGGCTCCTCAAGTTCAAGCCAGTTCCGGCCGGAAATGCCGAGGGCCCTGTCGATCCAGGCCGGTAACAGCGCCGACGGGGCGGCGCTTTCGCTGTTCCACAGGACGACGATGCCGACATCCTGGTCGGGCAGAAAGGCGATCAGTCCGCGGTATCCGCGAACCGCACCGCCGTGAAATATCAGTTTCTGGCCCTGATAGGTGAATACGCGCCAGCCCAAAGCATACTCGGCGCGGCTGAGGCGCTCACTGCGCCAGCCCGAAGAGCGCAACTCTCCCGGGGTATTGACCAGTGGCGCGTGCGTCTTGCGCAGCAGTTCCGGCGAAAGCACATCCGGATAGTGCCCGAGCTGCGCATTCAGCCAGATGGCCATGTCGGCGATGCTTGAATTGACACCGGCAGCGGGTGGAACATGGTAGTAATTCTCATTCGGCGTTCCTGAAACCCAGCCCTTGCCGCCGTAACTGTGCGGACGGGCCCAATTGCCGGTGGCCATCAGGGAGTCCCTGCCATAAGTGGCGGATTTCATACCGAGCGGAATGAAGATCTTTTCTTCGACCTGATGGGTATAGAAATCGCCGGTGACGGCAAAAACCATGTCGCCGATCAGGCTATAGGCGATGTTCTGGTAGCCGTAGCATTCACCGGGTGTGCAGGTCAACGGAGCATCGGAAAGTCGTTCGGCCAGCAACGGGTAGGGGATGCTGCTCTCCAGATCACGGTCGTAGGTGTTTTTGGCCAAGCCGACCTGATGGCTGAGGATGTCGCTCACGGTCAATTTCTGCGAAGCCGTGTAGTCCCGCAGTTTGAATGCCGGCAGTTGCTTGGAAATCGGGGTGTCCCAGCCGAGCGCCTGCTCTTCCACCAAAATACCGGTCAAGGTCGCGGCGAAGCCCTTCGACAGCGAGGCGAGCCGGAAAATCGTGTCGCTTCGGATCGGCTGTCCGGTCCGGATGTCAGTGACGCCGTAGCCGCGTGCCGACAGGACGCGGCCATCCTGGACCAGCGCCATGGCCATGCCCGGTATTTTCTTCTTTTGCATAAAGCTTTCGGCCAGGCGCTCCATTTCCCGGGCATCGCCCTGCAGGTTACGGACGCGGTCCGGATTGGCGCGCATCATAGGCAGGGCTTGGCTGTTGTTGCCGGTTGGCAAGGGTTTGTTGTTTTGACTGACAGCCGTCGATAACCCGGCGGTCGCCAACAGGACGGTGACCGCGGCGAGAATTTTCGGGAAACGGCTGGGCTTCGGCATCTTCGCGGGTCATTGGCTGGGTGGACCTAGTTTATCCTGTGCCGGCAGGGGACTCAATGAACGGCAAATAAAATGCGCCCGCAAGGTACAATAGGCGCATGCCAGAAACCACGAGTCTCGCCGAACAGCTGCTGATCGCCATGCCCGGCATGGAGGATGGTTATTTTGCGCGTTCGGTGTCCCTGATCTGCCAGCATGACATGCAGGGTGCGATGGGGCTGGTGTTGAATCAAGATTCCGAATTCACCCTCGGGGTATTGTTTGATCAACTCGGAATGCCTTGCCAGAATCCGCACCTGCGGGCGGTGAATGTTTTATCCGGCGGTCCGGTCAGTCCGGAGCGCGGCTTCATCCTGCACAGCGATGGACGCTCCTGGGACTCCAGCCTGCATCTGGGCAACGGACTGACCGTCTCCACCTCGCGCGACATCCTGACGGCGTTGGCGGCCGGCGAAGGTCCCGAACGGTTTCTGGTGCTTCTGGGCTATTCCGGTTGGTCGGCCGGACAGCTCGAAGACGAACTGGCCGACAATGCCTGGCTGAATGCGCCGGCCTCGGAAGACATCATTTTCGAAGCCCCGATTACGGAGCGCTGGCAGGCGGCGGCACGGCAACTCGGTGTCAATTTGTCACTCCTGTCCAGCCATGCGGGGCATGCCTGATGGGCTGGCCGCAGGGCGAGGTGCTGACCGTGCTGGCCTTCGATGTTGGCGCCCGCCGCACGGGTGTTGCCGTGGGCAACAGCCTGTCGGCAACCGCGCGGCCGCTCGGTATTCTGGAGGTGTTCGAGAGCGGTCCGGATTGGCCGGCGGTCGATGCCTGGATGCGCGAATGGATGCCAAATGGGCTGGTGGTCGGCAATCCGCTGAGGCAGGATGGCGAAAACCAGCCGGCCCGCGACAGGGCGCTGCATTTTGCACGCAGCCTGCAACAGCGCTACGGCAAACCCATCAGCGTCATGGACGAACGTAACACCTCGATCGAGGCCGCGCAGCGTTTCGCCGAAAGCCGCGCCCGTGGTGAAAGTAAACGCCATCAGGCCGATCAGCTGGATGCCTGGGCCGCCGTCATCATCCTGGAACGCTGGTTCCAGCAACCCCTAAACCGAATTGATCTGGACGCCATTGCATGAACCTGCCACATCTTCTTTCCATTGCCGATCTCGAGCCCGGACAACTTCGGGCCTTGCTCGACCGGGCGCAGGAGCTTCGTCCTCTGGCCCTCGGCGGCAGCACCTTACGCGCCACGCTGCAGGGCAAGACCATCTGCCCGCTGTTTTTTGAGGCATCGACCCGAACCCGGGGCTCGTTCATGCTGGCGGCCGCCCGTCTCGGTGCCGATGTGCTGCCCTTTGATGTCGCCAATTCCAGCGGCAAGAAAGGCGAAACCGCCATTGATACCATGCGTACGCTGGAGGCCATGGGTGTGGATTGCTTTGTCATCCGTACCGCCATCGACGGCGAGCTGCGCGCGCTGCGCGATGCCGCAAAACCGGAAACCCGGTTCATCAACGCCGGGGATGGCCGGAGCAATCACCCGACCCAGGGCCTGCTCGACATGCTGACCATCCGTCAGCACAAGGGTACGGATTTTTCATGCCTGAAAGTGGTGATTGCCGGCGACATCCTGCATTCACGGGTTGCGCGGTCAGGCCTGCAGGCCTTGAAAATGCTGGGTTGCGGCGAAATCCGTGTCTGCGGACCCGACAGCCTGATGCCGGACGACGGCACGCTGGAGGGTTGCAAGCGGTTGTCCCGCTTCGATGACGCCGTGGCCGGCGCCGATGTGCTGATGATGCTGCGCCTGCAGCGCGAGCGTATGGAGCAGGGTCTGGTCGGCTCGCTCGAAACCTATTTCGCCGATTACGGTCTGGATGCGCGGCGCCTGGCGCTTGCCGCAGCCGATGCCATCGTCATGCATCCGGGCCCGATGAACCGTGGCGTTGAAATCGCCGACGATGTTGCCGATGGCAACCAATCGGTCATCTTCGAGCAGGTCAGCAATGGTGTGGCGGTGCGCATGGCGGTATTGCAGGCGGTCTTCGCCGCATGATTGCATTCCGTAATTTCGCGCTCCGGCGCGGCGAGCGCCTGCTACTTTCCAATATCGATCTGACCCTGCATGCCGGCACCCGTGTCGGCGTGGTCGGCCGTAACGGGTGCGGCAAGACCAGCCTGTTCGCCGCAGTGCTCGGCGAAGTGGATGCTGACAAGGGCGACATCGATATGCCGACCCGCCTACGCATCGCCAGCGTCGCCCAGGAAACCCCCTCCCTGCCCGATTCGGCCTTGGATTTCGTACTCAGCGGCGATCAGGAGGTATTCGATGTCATCCGCGCCGAAGCTGCCGCCATGGATGCCGAAGATTACGATGCGGTCGCAGAAGCCCATCAGAAGCTCGATGAACTGAACGGCTATGACGCACCGGCGCGTGCCGGCAAGCTGCTGCACGGCCTGGGTTTCGGAGCCGAGAGCCATCTGCGGCCGGTCTCGGATTTCTCCGGCGGCTGGCGCGTCCGGCTCAATCTGGCGCGCGCGCTGATGAAGCCCTCGGATCTGCTGCTGCTCGACGAACCGACCAACCATCTCGATCTCGATGCCGTGCTCTGGCTCGAGCAGTGGTTACTGCGCTATCCGGGCACCATCATGCTGATTTCGCACGACCGTGAATTCCTTGACGGCGTCTGTACGCATACCCTGCATCTCAATGAAGGCAAGGCCAAGCTGTACACCGGCGACTACACCAGTTTCGAGCGACAGCGCGCCGAGCACCTGCGCCTGCAACAGATCAGTTTCGAAAAGGAACAGGCCGAACGCGAGCATCTGCAGAAATTCATCGACCGTTTCAAGGCCAAAGCCAGCAAGGCCAAGCAGGCGCAATCGCGCATGAAGCGTTTGGCGAAACTAGCCGGTACCGAGGCTGTGCGCGCCGAGCGCGCCATGCACATCCAGTTCGGACAACCGGCCAAGCTGCCGCACTCGCTGATTCGTCTCAATCAGGCCGATTGCGGCTATGGCCGTACGAAAATCCTCGATCAGGTCGGTTTCGGACTGGAGGCCGGAGACCGCGTCGGTCTGCTCGGCCCGAACGGCGCCGGTAAATCCACGCTGGTCAAAACCCTGGTCGGCGAACTGTCGCTGCTGGATGGCGAGCGCGTGGCGCATCCGGATCTGCGCATCGGTTATTTCGCCCAGCATACGGTCGAAAGCCTGACCGAAGGCCAGAGTCCGATCTGGCATCTGAAGGAAATCGCACCCGAGGCCGGTGAGCAGGTGTTGCGCAATTTCCTTGGGCAATGGTATTTCGTCGGTGACCGTGCGTTCGAGTCGGTGGACGGCTTTTCCGGCGGCGAGCGTGCCCGGCTGGCACTGGCACTGATTGCCTACCAGCAGCCGAATGTGCTGCTGCTCGATGAGCCGACCAACCACCTCGACATCGACATGCGCGAGGCCCTGGCCGAGGCGCTCAGCGACTTCGACGGCGCAATCGTGCTGGTTTCACATGACCGCCACTTGATCGGCTTGGTCAGTGAGACCTTCTGGCGCGTGGCCGACGGCCGCGTCGATCCGTTCAACGGCGATCTCGACGAATACGCGGTCTGGCTCAAGGCCCGCGGCAACAAGGCCGATCAGTCTGCCAGCAAGGCCCGCAGCGAGGCCAAAGCGGAAGCGGCCAAGCCGCCGGCACCGCCGAAGTGCACAGCCGACCTCGTCAAGCTGCAGAAGCAGGTCGAGAAGCTGGAATCCCGCATGGTGGAACTGGACTCGCAATTGGCCCATATCCAGGAAGAAATGGCACGGCCCGAGCTGTATCAATCCGATGGCGGCGCCGTACTGCTGCAGCTGGGTCAGCAGCAGCAAAAGCTGGAGTCCGAGCGCGCCGAAGCCGAAGCCCGCTGGCTGGAAGCCTATGGCGCGCTTGAAAACGGCTGAGCCGCCCTGAATTACCCACCACCTTCACGCTATCCGGTGTCCCATGCCTCTCTATGATTTCGCCTGTTCCGAATGCGGCCATCGCTTCGAGCGTCTGCAGAAAATGTCCGACCCCGATCCGTGCGATTGCCCGGCTTGCGGCCAGCCTGCGGTTTCCCGTCAGGTGACCGCACCCAGTTTCCGTCTGGCCGGTTCCGGCTGGTACGAAACCGACTTCAAGAAAGACGGGGACAAAAAGAGGAATCTGGCCGAGGCACCATCCGGTGTTCCGAAAGCGGAATGAAAAACCCCGGCCAATAGCCGGGGTTTTTCTTCCTAGCGGTCGATGTGTATCAGCGGGCGCCGAAACGGGCGCTGCAGCTGTTTCTCACCCACAAATTACGGCCGTCATAAGCCCAGTCGGTACCTTCTGCGCAACGGCCGGCCAGGCGCTCGATTAGGCTCGGTGCGCCGCGGTTGCGATCCCAGGCGCAGGTGCGCAGGGTGCCGTTGTAACTCGAGCAGGTCACCGTATATCCGTTGTTCCAGTTGCCGCCGGAGCCGCCATTGCCGCCACGGATCTGGAATTCGCCGCGGCAGCCGTTGGAAACCCATACGATGTCGCGTTTCTCGCCCCAGCTGTAGCCCTCGGTGCAGCGGCTGCTGGACAGCTGGCGGACCAGAACGGTATTGCCGCTATAGGGTTTGCGGCACTCGCGGTAACGGCCGCCGTCGCTTTCACAGCGGAAGGTTTGGCCGTTGTTTCCATTGCCGCCGCTGCCACCCCAGCTGCTTCCGGAATCGACGAAACGGCCGCGGCAGCCATCATCAACCCAGACAAGTCCTTGGCGCGAGCCCCAGTTGCGACCTTCGACGCAGCGTGTATCGGAAATGTTTTCGACCAGACGGGCACGGCCGCGGAACGGCGTACGGCATTCGTTGTAGCGACGGTCCTTGCTGGAGCAGATGACATTGCCCGGGTTCCAGTTCCCACCCGGCGGCGGATTCCAGTTGCCATTGCCGTTACCGCGCAGGGACACGGCGATGTCGTTCTTGATTCGGCTGAAAGTCCAGCGCGAATATTTGATCTGGTCCAGGTAGAAATCCAGCTGGTCATCGGGAATCTGGCGACCGCGGGATTGCTCGCGGTATTCCTTTTCGATGACGCGGATCTGATCGGACACCGGCAGCGAGCCGATGTTCTCCGGTGCATAGGCCCTCGTATCGACCGGGGGCCTGGATTGCGCCCCGACATCAAAACTCAGACTGGCGATAAAAAGGGCGATAACAAGACGGATCATCTTCGTGCTCCCATACTAGTCAGTTCGAGACAATATACTGCGCTTTCTCTGAACCGGAAAGTAACCGATGTGGCTCAAAACGGGTTCCGGAGCGGCGCCCGCGGGCGAGAGCGGCCGGCAATTGGCAAAAAAGCACCCAAAAGCGCGCACATGGCCGGCCTGTCCTTTAAAATAGCCGGTTCGAGACAGCCAAGAGTCCAAGCCCCATGCGTAGCCATTACTGCGGTCAAATCAATGAATCCCACATCGGTCAAAGCATCACTCTGTGCGGCTGGGCCGATGTGTCCCGGAACCTGGGCGGTGTCTGCTTCATCGATCTGCGCGACCACGAGGGCATCGTGCAGGTGGTGGCCGAACCGGACAATCCGGCCTTCGCCGATGCCGAGAAAGTGGGCTACGAATACTGCCTGCGGGTCACCGGCAGCGTGCGCGCGCGCCACAGCGTCAACAGCAAGATCGCCACCGGCGCCGTGGAAGTCCTGGCCGAACGCATCGAAATCCTGAACGCTTCAGCCAGCCTGCCGTTCTACAACCATGAAAATCCCGGCGAGGACATCCGCCTGCGTTACCGGTATCTCGATCTGCGCCGCCCGGAAATGCAGAAGACCATGCGCAAGCGCACCGCGCTGGTGCAGGCACTGCGCCGCTATCTTGATGCCGCCGGCTTCCAGGACATTGAAACCCCGATCCTGACCAAGGCCACGCCGGAGGGCGCACGCGACTATCTGGTGCCGAGCCGTGTGCATCCGGGCGAATTCTTCGCGCTGCCGCAGTCGCCGCAGCTGTTCAAACAGCTGCTGATGATGGCCGGCATGGATCGTTACTACCAGATCGCCCGTTGCTTCCGTGACGAAGACCTGCGTGCCGACCGCCAGCCCGAATTCACCCAGCTCGACATGGAGTTCGCCTTCATCACCGAACAGGACATCCAGGATTTCGTCGAAGGCATGATCCGCGCCATCTTCAAGGAAGTGCAGGGCGTTGAACTGGCCGATCCGTTCCCGCGCCTGACCTATGCCGAAGCCATGCGCCGTTACGGTTCCGACAAGCCGGATCTGCGCATCGCGCTGGAACTGGTGGATGTGGCCGATTTGGTCAAGAATTCCGAATTCAAGGTGTTCACCGACTGGGCCAACCATGTCGAAGGCCGGGTTGCGGTCCTGCGGGTTCCCGGCGGTGCGGCACTGTCACGCAAACAGATCGATGACTTCGGCGCGTACTGTGCCAAATACGGCGCCAAGGGTCTGGCCTGGCTGAAGGTCGAAGATCTGGTCAAGGGCCGCGAAGGCATCGCCTCTCCGATCGCCAAATTCCTCGATGACGCCACACTGACCGCGGTGCTGCAGGCCGCGCAGGCCGACAACGGCGACATGCTATTCTTCGGCGCCGGCGCCTATAAAACCGTGTGCGATTTCATGGGCGCGCTGCGCCTGAAAGTCGCCAAGGATCTGCATCTGCTTGCCGAAGGCTGGGCCCCGTTGTGGGTCACCGATTTCCCGATGTTCGAATGGGACGATGAGGCCCAGCGCTTCATGGCGCTGCACCACCCGTTCACCGCCCCGAAGGTGGATGATGTCGATGCTCTGGTGGCCAATGCCAAGACCGCGGTCAGCCGCGGTTACGATATGGTGCTCAACGGCAATGAAATCGGCGGCGGCTCGGTCCGTATCCACCGCACGGCGATGCAAAGCACGGTGTTCGATCTGCTGGGCATCTCCAAGAAAGAAGCCCAGGTCAAGTTCGGCTTCCTGCTGGAAGCCCTGCAGTACGGCGCACCGCCGCACGGTGGCATCGCTTTCGGCATCGACCGCATCGCGGCATTGATGGCCGGCACCGAGTCCATCCGCGACGTCATCGCGTTCCCGAAAACAGCCTCGGCACAATGCCTGTTGACCAGCGCGCCGTCCGCGATTCCGGATGGGCAGTTGGCCGAGCTGCATGTGAAAGTGCGTGACCCGAAATAAGTATGGGTCGCCGCGTCCTGCTGGTGCATGGCCTGTTTAATCGCGAAGACTGAACAAGCCAAACCCCCCGGAAAAGCCTATAATTGACCATTAGCTTTGCAATCCGAGAGTGTTTATGGGCCGATTAATGGCAATTGCCGGACGCAAGGGCGCACAGGACGCCCGCCGCGGCAAAATCTTCACCAAACTCATCCGTGAAATTTCCGTCGCCGCGCGCCAGGGCGGCGGTGATCCGGCCGGCAATCCGCGACTGCGGCTGGCGATGGACAAGGCGCTGTCCGCCAACATGGCCAAAGATGTCATGGAACGCGCCATCAAAAAAGCCACCGGCGAGCTCGAAGGCGTCAATTACGAAGAATTGCGTTATGAGGGCTATGCGCCCGGCGGCGTCGCAGTCATCGTGGACTGCATGACCGATAACAAGGTCCGCACCGTATCGGACGTGCGCCATGCCTTCAGCAAGTACGGCGGCAATCTCGGTACCGACGGTTCGGTCGCCTTCATGTTCCGCAAATGCGGGGTGATCAGTTTTCCGGGCGGATCCGACGAAGATGCGGTCACCGAAGCCGCCATTGACGCCGGTGCCGATGACATCGTGGTCTATCCGGATGACGGCGCCATTGACGTCATTACCGCGCCAGAGTATTTCGAATCGGTCAAGAACGCGATGCAGGCCGCCGGACTGGTGCCGGAAGAGGCTGGCGTCACCATGCGTGCCGACAACGACATCAAAATCGGCGGCGAAACCGCCGAACAGGTGCTCAAGCTGCTCGATATGCTGGAAGACCTCGACGATGTGCAGAACGTGTATTCCAACGCCGAACTCGAATCCTGATACGTGACCGTCCGCATCCTCGGCATTGATCCAGGCTCGCAGCGTACCGGCGTCGGCATCATCGATGTCGATGCCGCCGGGCGGATTACGCATGTGCACCATCAGCCGATTGTGCTTCTGGTCGCCGAGAACTTTCCAAAGCGCCTGAAGGTGCTGCTGGATGAACTCGATGCCCTGATCACTCGGTTCCAGCCGCAGGAAGTGGCCATCGAGAAAGTGTTCATGGCCCGCAATCCCGATTCCGCTCTCAAGCTCGGCCAGGCGCGCGGCGCGGCGATGTGCGCCGCGGTTCTGCGTGATCTTCCGATCCACGAGTACGCTGCCAAGGAAATCAAGCTGGCGGTGGTCGGCAAGGGCGGCGCCGACAAGGTCCAAGTCCAGCATATGATGGGCGTGCTGCTCAATCTCAATGGTAAAATACAGGCCGATGCCGCCGATGCCCTGGCGGTCGCCGTTACACACGCCAATGTGCGTGCCACTGCCAACCGCATCGGAATTTCGGCGCGGCAGGTCTGGAGCCGGAAATGATCGGACGATTGCGCGGTACCCTCATCAGCAAGCAGGCGCCCTGGATCCTGCTGGAGGTTGGCGGTGTCGGTTACGAGCTGGAAGTGCCGATGTCGACCTACTACGACCTTCCGGCAGCCGGCGAGACGGTCATCCTGATTACCCATTATGCGGTGCGCGAGGATGCCGTAGCCCTTTACGGCTTCGCAACCGACGCCGAACGCCGCCTGTTCCGCGATGTCCAGAAAGTCTCCGGCATTGGCGCCAAGATCGCGCTGGCAGTGCTTTCCGGAAGCAGCGTCAATGAATTCACCCGCATGCTACAGAACGGTGACGTTGCGGCATTGACCAAAATTCCGGGCATTGGCAAGAAAACCGCCGAACGCATGATTGTTGAACTGCGCGAGCGCAGCCAGCAGATGCCGGTGACGGCCGGCACCGGTGCTGCCATGCCGGTGGATTCGATCGGCGAAGCCAGCATCGCGCTGCAGCAACTGGGCTACAAGCCCGCCGAGATTTCACGCATGGTGAAAGACGCCAAGCCCGCCGACAGCGCCGAGGACATCATCCGTGCCGCGCTGAAGTCTGCATTGAGGTCTTAATATGTCAAGCGTTGCGCATTCGCATGAAAAAACCTCACGGACCGCGCTGATGGTCGGTGCCGTCGGCGTCGTATTCGGCGACATCGGCACCAGTCCGCTGTATACCTTGAAAGAAGCATTCGGCGAACACTACGGTCTGGCCGCCAACCATGCCAATGTGCTCGGCATTCTGTCCTTGGTGTTTTGGGCCATGCTGCTGGTGGTCACCCTGAAGTACGTGATGATCATCACCCGTGCCGACAACCGCGGCGAGGGCGGAATCCTGTCACTGATGACGGTGGTGACGCGCGCACTGCCCATCGCCTCGCCGTTGACATACGGAATCGGCATCCTGGGCATCATGGGCACCGCATTTTTCTTCGGCGATGCCGTGATCACCCCGGCGATGACGGTGCTGTCGGCGGTCGAAGGCATGAAAGTGATCGCGCCGGGGCTGGAAGCTTTCGTCAAGCCGGCAGCCTTGTTGATTCTCGTCATTCTGTTTTCATGTCAGCGCTTCGGTACTGAAAAAGTCGGCCGCATATTCGGCCCCGTCATGCTGGTCTGGTTTTTTAGCATCGCCTTGCTGGGTCTGCTGCAGATTGTGAAGAACCCTGGCATCCTGCTTGCCCTGAACCCCATGTATGGCATCAGCTTTTTCATTGAAAATGGCGTAGGCGCCTGGCTGCTTCTGGGTGCCGTGGTCCTGTGCGTGACCGGGGGTGAGGCCCTGTATGCCGATATGGGCCATTTTGGCCGAATGCCGATTCGCAACGCATGGATGTCGGTGGTATTGCCGTCTTTGGTGCTGAATTATTTCGGTCAGGGCGCTTTGATTCTGGAAAACCCGGCCGCGACCAGCAATCCGTTCTTCAGCATGGTGCCCACGCCTCTGTTGATTCCGATGATTCTGCTGGCCACCTTGGCCGCCGTCATCGCCTCGCAAGCGGTGATTTCCGGGGCATTCTCCTTGGCCCGGCAGGCCATTCAGCTGGGGTATTTGCCGCGCCTGCAGTTGAAGCACACCTCGGCGCATACCATTGGTCAAATTTACGTGCCCTGGGTCAACTACATCCTGTTCTTTACCGTCATCATGCTGGTCATCGGTTTCAAAGACTCCTCGGCCATGGCTGCCGCATATGGCGTATCGGTGACCGGCAGCATGTTGATCGATACCATCCTGATGATCATTCTGGCATCCCAGGGCTGGCGTTTGAAAACACCGGTGATCTGGTTCTTCGGGCTCAGCTTTCTGATCATCGACATCGCCCTGTTTTCCGCCAATGCTATCAAGTTCCTGCATGGGGCCTGGGTTCCGGTCCTGCTCGGCCTGATCGTGTTCACCATTATGCGCACCTGGCGCCATGGCCGGGATCTGGTGCGTGGACAGATCAACCGCGAGAGTCTGCGCATCGAGCACTTCATCAAGAGCGTGCAGGTCGACCCGCCGGTCAGGGTTCCGGGAACCGCCATTTTCATGACCCCTTCCAACGATTATCTGCCGCCGTCGTTGTTGCATAACTTGAAACATAACAAAGTGCTGCATAGCCAGAATATTCTGCTGAGTGTCGAGACCCTGAGCGTGCCGCGCGCCGAAAAGGAAGAGCGTTATTCGATGCTGGATCTGGGTTCAGGGTTCTACCGGCTCAATTTCCGCTATGGCTACATGGAAGACCCGGATGTTCCGAAGACCCTGGCGCTGATGAAAGAAGCCGGTCTGGTTTTGGATCCGATGGACACCACCTATTTCGCCAGCCGCGAAGCGCTGATTGCCAAGAATGACCAGGGCATGGCGCTGTGGCGCGACAAACTGTTCCTGTTCATGTCCCGCAACGCCACGCCGGCCACCGAATTCTTCGGTATTCCGGGCGAACGGCTGGTGGAGCTGGGCACGAAAGTGGTAATTTAGGTGCTGGAATCGGGTCTCACGGAAAAGGTGGCCGTCAATGGATGAATTGCGCGTAGTCAGCGGTGCCGCGAACCGGGAGGATGAGCTGATCGAAGCCAGCATCCGTCCGAAGAAACTGGACGAGTATCTCGGCCAGACCGCCGTGCGGGAGCAGATGAGCATCTACATCGAAGCCGCCCGCCAACGCAGCGAAGCACTCGATCATGTCTTGATTTTCGGACCGCCCGGGCTCGGCAAGACCACGCTCAGCCATGTCATCGCCAATGAAATGGGAGTTTCAGTCCGGCAGACCTCCGGCCCGGTCATCGAGCGCGCCGGCGACCTGGCCGCCATACTGACCAATCTGCAGCCGAATGATGTGCTGTTCATCGATGAAATCCACCGACTGTCGCCGGTCATCGAGGAAGTGCTGTATCCGGCCATGGAAGATTTCCAGATCGACATCATGATCGGTGAAGGTCCGGCCGCGCGCTCGATCAAGCTGGATCTTCCGCCGTTCACCCTGATCGGTGCCACCACCCGCGCCGGTCTGCTGACCGGCCCCTTGCGCGACCGTTTCGGCATCGTGCAGCGCCTCGAATTCTATTCGGTCGAGGAACTCTGCCGCATCGTCACCCGTTCGGCCGGTATTCTGTCGATAGCCTGCGATGAAGGCGGTGCCCGCGAGATCGCCTGCCGTTCACGCGGTACGCCGCGCATCGCCAACCGCCTGTTGCGGCGGGTGCGCGATTACGCGCAGGTCAAGGGCGATGGTCGCATCGATGCCGAACTGGCCGTGGCCGCCATGGCCATGCTGAAAGTGGATCCGGAGGGTTTCGATGATTCCGACCGGCGCCTGCTGAAAATGATCATGGAGAATTTCGACGGCGGCCCGGTCGGCGTCGAGTCATTGGCGGCAGCGCTCAGCGAAGAGCGCGACACGCTCGAAGACGTCGTCGAGCCGTTCCTGATCCAGCAGGGCTTCATCATGCGTACCGCGCGTGGTCGCATGGCAACCGCCAAAGCCTACCGCCACTTCGGGCTGAGCATGCCCGGCGGCAAGGCCGATCCGGATCTGTTTTCATGAGTGCATTCGAGTGGCCCGTACGCGTGTACTGGGAGGACACCGATGCCGGCGGCGTGGTCTATCATGCCCGTTACCTGCATTTCCTGGAGCGGGCACGTACCGAGTGGCTGCGCAGCTGCGGTTATGAGCAGGGCCACATGAGCGATGCCAGCGATATGGTTTTTGCTGTACGGAATATGAATATTGATTTCCTGCTGCCGGCCAAACTGGATGATTTACTGAGCGTACGCATTACACTTTCTCAATGCCGTCGTGCCAGCTTCACCGTCCAGCACGGGCTGTGGCGGGACGACACGCTTCTGCTCACCGGCAGCGCGCAGATCGCCTGCCTGTCGGCATCCCGATTCAAACCCAGGGGCATTCCCGAGCCCCTGCTTAGCCTGATACAAGACGGAGTCCGTGCATGAGTTCTGCCATCCAAATCCTCACCGCCGTGGGCCAGGGCGTTGCCGCCGATACCGATGCCGGCGGACTGAACTACCTGCAGCTGATCCTGCATGCCAGCCTGCCGGTCCAGATCGTGATGCTGCTGCTGGTGGCCGCCTCGGTGCTCAGCTGGTTCATCATCTTCGGCAAATCGCGCGTGTTCCGCGCCGCAACGCTGGAAGCCAACCATTTCGAAGATCGTTTCTGGTCCGGTATCGATCTCAACCAACTCTACCGCGAGGCGACCGACCAGAGCCGCGGTGTTTCAGGCCTCGAGGCGATTTTCGAAGCGGGCTACCGTGAATTCCTGCGTCTGCGCCTGCAGCAGGTGTCGGTCGATGCCCGAACCCAGGTCGAGGGCGCCCAGCGCGCCATGCGCGCCACACTGGCCCGTGAAGTAGATGCGCTCGAGCACAATCTCGAACTGCTGGCCAACGTCGGTTCGACCGCCCCGTATGTCGGTCTGGTCGGCACGGTATTCGGCATCATGGTCTCGTTCCACGGCCTGGCCAACAACAAGCAGGCCACCATTGCCTCGGTGGCGCCCGGGATTTCCGAAGCGCTCATCGCCACGGCCATGGGTCTGTTCGCCGCCATTCCGGCCGTATGGGCCTACAATCGCTACTCATCCCGCTCTGAACGCATTTCCGTGCGTTACGAGAGCTTTGCCGAGGAGTTCTCGTCCATTCTGCAGCGTCAGACCAATCCCGACCGACCCTGAGGATTGAGCCGATGAGTACCGCCAGCTTCGCCCGCCGCCACAAGAAGCGCAAACTCAAATCCGAAATCAACGTCGTTCCCTACATCGACGTGATGCTGGTGCTGCTGATCATCTTCATGGTGACCGCGCCATTGTTGAACCTGGGTGTCGATATCGACCTGCCGAAATCGAATGCCAAATCCATCGAACAGAAGCAGGAGCCGATCGTGGTGGTGGTCGATGCCGCCGGCAGCTATACCCTGAAGATGCAGGATCTGCCGCAGCAGAAAGTCGATGCCGCGGTACTGGCTGCGAAAGTTTCGGCCTTCGTCAAGAACAACCCGGACGTGGCGGTGTTCGTTGCCGGCGACCGTTCGGCCAGCTATGACACGGTGTATCAGGCCATGGTCCTGCTGCAGCAGGCCGGCGTCGAGAAAGTCGGCCTGATGAGCAACTCGGCCGACTGAGCGATGGCGCAGCTTCCGCAGCAGAATTGGCAGGCATTGCTTTACACCGTGGCGCTGCACGCCGGCTTCATCGGGCTGGTCTGGCTGGCATCGGTCTGGGTCTTT
Organism: Lysobacteraceae bacterium; assembly: GCA_021299355.1. Taxonomy (GTDB): domain Bacteria; phylum Pseudomonadota; class Gammaproteobacteria; order Xanthomonadales; family Xanthomonadaceae; genus Arenimonas. Next base: position 2,569 of record JAJTGG010000012.1, on the reverse strand, counting down.
CCGCAGCAGGAACAAGCCAGTCAGGGCGAGCCGGTTGCCGCGACGCTGTCGATTTCCGCCGAAGATATGGCGCGCGCGAAAAAGGCGATCCGTGCTGCGCAATTGGCCAGTGCCAGCCAAGTGCAGCCAAAGCCGGAACCGCGGCCGCAGACCAGTACCGAGCCCCTGCAGGAGACGGCTCAGGACTGGGTCGACCGGCCGGACCAGACCGTGCAGGAAGAAATCAACCGTAACGCGCTGCAGCCCAGCGATGCACTTGCGGAACAGAAACTGAAACAGAAGCAGGGGCAGGTTGAATTGACCGACGACATCAAGAAAGACGCAGCCGAGGAAAACCGCCAGCGCCTGATCAAACAGCAGTTGGCCGAGGTCAAACGGCAGCGTGCGCTGCTTCAGGAAGAAATCGAGGCCCAGAAGCTGGACGCGCTGGCAGCCGGCGGCGGTGGCAAAGCGGCCGGACAGTCGCCTGAACGCACCTCCGGTGGCGGCGGTAATGCCACCTCGGCGACTGCCAAGTACCTTTCCGCCATCAATGCCACTGCCCGCGCGAACTGGAATACCGTCCAGATTCCGCAGCAGACCCGTTGCCAGGTCGAGTTCACCCAGATCCGCGGCGGCGAAGTGATCGATGTGGCCTTCCGGACCTGCGCTTTGGATGCCCAGGGCCGTGAGTCGATTGAGCGCGCCCTGTACAAGACCCCGATGCCTTACGCTGGCTTTGAAAGCGTATTTCAGCGTAAAGTAAGTCTAACTTTTTGTTATCCCGATGAGGTCTGCCAATGAGAAGAATCCTGATGTCCTGCCTGCTGGCTTGGCTTCCGTTGCAGGCGATGGCGCAGGCGCTGGATGCGGGCGTGGTGGTCGGCAACGAATCGGCGCTGTCGATTGCCATCGTGCCGATGCCCTATCAGGGCTCCCGCACCGCACCGGCACACGATGTCGCCAAGGTCATCCGTGATGATCTGAACCAATCCGGTCAGTTCAAATCGCTGGATGAAGCGGCCATTACCGAAAAGCCCCTGCGCGGCGCCGATGTCCGTTTCCCTGAATGGAAGAAGCTGAAGCAGGATTTTCTGGTGGTCGGGCGCATTGTCGATGGCGCCGATGGCAATTTCAGCATCCAATACGAATTGATGGATGTCGCCAAGCAACAGTCGCTGTTGTCGCTGAGCATGCCGGCGAGAGCCAGCAACGTGCGCCGCGCCGCGCACCAGGTCGCCGATCAGATCTATGAAAAAATCCTCGGTGTGCGCGGTGCTTTCGACACCCGTATTGCTTACGTCACTGCCACCGGAATTGGTCAAGGCATCGAGTACCGCCTGATGGTGGCCGATTCCGACGGTTTCAATCCGCAGACCCTGGTACGTTCGCGCGAGCCGCTGCTGTCGCCGGCTTGGAGTCCGGACGGCAAGCGCATCGCGTATGTCAGTTTCCAGAAGGGCAGTTCCGCGGTGTATATCGTCGAGCTCGCCACCGGCGTCGGCGCGACCGACCCGGTGTCCAGCGCCAAGGGCATCAATGGTGCTCCGGCATTTTCGCCCGATGGAACCAAACTGGCGTTGACCCTGTCGAAGTCCGGTAATCCGGAAATCTACGTCATGGACATCGCCAGCCGCTCGCTGAAACAGGTCACCACCCACTTCGGCATCGACACCGAAGCGGTCTGGATGCCGGATGGCCAGTCCCTGCTGTTTACCTCCGACCGTGGCGGCAAGCCCCAGATTTATCAAGTTTCCGCCAGTGGCGGCGAAGCCAAGCGCGTCAGCTTCTCCGGCGAGTACAATGCGCGGGCGACGGTATCGTTTGACGGCAAGAAGATTGCCATGGCCCAAGGCGCCGGCAATGTCTACCGGATCGCCGTACTCGACCGCAGTTTCGGCGGCAGTGGACGCTGGCAGACCATTTCCCCGGGAAATCTGGATGAATCGCCCAGTTTCGCGCCGAACGCCAGCATGATCCTGTACGCCACCAAACAGGGTCGTCGTGGCGTGTTGTATGCGGTTTCCGCCGACGGCCGCGTACGTCAGCGCCTGGTGCTGTCCGAGGGCGATGTCCGTGAGCCGGCCTGGTCGCCTTACCGTTGAATCCTTTCCCCTTTAATCCGTGCCAACCCGAGGTTCCCATGAAAATACAACTGAAATTCGCATTACTCCTAACGGCGGTCCTACTGTCGGCCTGTAACAAGAAAGTCAAGGAAGAGCCGGTCGATCCGAACGCCGGTAGCAATACTTCCGGACAAGCCAAGCCCGGCGATCAGGGCAGCGCTATCGTCGAAGAGGGTGCTTTCGGTCCCACCGATCTGGACAGCAATACCTGTCTGCGCCAGCGCGTGGTCTACTTCGATTACGACCAGGACATGCTGAAGCCGGAATACCAGGCCATCGTCGCCTGCCATGCCAAGTATCTGCGGGACCGTCCAGCGGCCCGCATGCGTCTGGAAGGCCATGCCGATGAGCGCGGTACCCGGGAATACAACATGGCCCTCGGCGAGCGCCGCGGTAATGGCGTCAATGCCGCGTTCAGCGCCAATGCCGCCGATACCGGCCGCATTGAAGTGGTCAGCTCCGGC
>JAJTGG010000048.1 GCA_021299355.1 Lysobacteraceae bacterium | reverse complement strand
GATTCACGACGACCTGCCGGCCATGGACGATGATGCCCTGCGCCGCGGCAAGCCGACGGTACATATCGCCTTCGACGAAGCCACTGCCATTCTGGCCGGCGACGCGCTGCAGGCTTTGGCGTATGAAACCTTGGCGCGCGCCGAGTGGCCGGACGCCACCAAGCTGGCCGCTTTGCAGGAACTCATAAGCGCCTCCGGTTCGCGCGGCATGTGCGGCGGTCAGCAGCTCGATATGGACGCCGGCGGAAAAAAACTTACGTTGGCGGATCTGCAGAATGTGCATGCGCTGAAAACCGGAGCGCTGATCAAGGCCGCCATTCGCCTGCCGGCGATTGTTGCCGACGCCGACAGTGATGCGCGTGCTGCCTTGGACGCCTTCGCCGACGATTTGGGCTTGGCGTTCCAGATTCAAGACGACATCCTCGATGTGGAGGCCAGCACCGAACAACTGGGCAAATCGGTCGGCAAAGACGCGACGCAGGCCAAAGCCACCTACCCGGCCCTGCTGGGTCTGGACGGCGCCAAAGCCCTGTTGGCCGAATTGGCCGAAAGCATGCCTCGGCATCTGGCACGATTTGGCGAACCTGCCGACGCACTGAAGTCCTTGGCGGAATTTGCGGTTTCCCGCGGGCATTAATCCGTATCCCGTAAGGGTGATTCATGAATCACCCCTGCTTAATCGGCTGAATCGTTACCGGCCACGGTCATCCGGCCGATCAGCAGCGAGCCGACCTGCACGTGCGAGCGGGTGTCGACATCATCACCGATGGCTTCGATGGCCGGCAGCATCTGCGCCAGATTGCCGGCGATGGTCAGTTCATCGACCGCATACTGGATTTCTCCGTTCTCGATCCAGAACCCGGCCGCGCCGCGCGAGTAATCGCCGGTCAGGGTATTCACGCCCTGCCCCATCAGTTCGGTGACCAACAGTCCGGTGCCCATGGCCTTGATCAGACTCTTCATATCGCCGGCATTGGCGCTGACTTTAAGGTTATGCACGCCGCCGGCATTGCCGGTGGATTGCAGGCCGAGCTTGCGCGCGGAATAACTGCCGAGCAGATAGCGCTGGATGACGCCGCCGGACACGATAGCGCTGGCCGTGGTGGCCACGCCTTCGGCATCGAAATAGGCGGAACGGAAACCGCGCGCGATGTGCGGGTTTTCATAGAGGTCCAGCCATTTCGGAAAAATGCGGCGACCGATGGAATCCTGCAGGAAGCTGGCCTGCCGGTACAGATTGCCGCCGGACACCGCGCCGAGGAAGGAGCCAATCAGACCACGCGCAAGTTCCGGCGCGAACAGCACCGGATACTGCCCGGTTTTGACCGAGCGCGGATTGAGCCGGGCGGCGGTGCGTTCGGCCGCTTTCAGGCCGATGGCGCGGGCCGGATCCAGACCCTCGAACTGCAGCGCGGTGGAATACCAGTAATCGCGCTGCATGGATTGCTCCTTGCCGGCAATCAGCGAACAGCTGAGCGAATAATGCGTGCTGCGTTCGGCACCAAAAAAACCGTGCGAGTTGGCATACACCGCGGTGCTGCGGCCGCTGTTGAAGCCGGCGCCGTCGGAGTTGCTGATGCCCGGTGCATTCAGCCCGGCGGCTTCGCATTCCAGCGCCAGCGCGATGCCCTGCTCGGCGCTCAGTTCGCGCGGATGCCAGAGATCGAAATCCATCGGCGCGCCGGCCAAACGTTCGGCATCGGCCAGGCCGGACGCGGCATCGGCTTCGGTGTAACGCGCGATGGCGCAGGCCTGGGCCACGGTTTCGCGCAGCGATTCGGGGCGCAGATCGGCGGTGCTGGCGGTGCCCTTGCGCTGGTTCACATACACAGTAACTGCCACGCCCTGGTCGTTGGTGCGTTCGACGGTTTCCACCTCGCCAAGACGGACATTGGCGGCAAAGCCGGTGTCCTGCGACAGCGAGACCTCGGCCTGATCGGCACCGCTTTGGCGGCAGAGGCTCAGGACCTGCTCGGCCAGGGTGTACAATGGCTGGGCATAATCGGGATCGGTGGGCATGGTGTTCATGGTCTTTTGCCTGAATTCGGACGTGTGATGACGAAACGTGGTGTGGATGAAGAAACCGGGGAGTTCCTAAGGAAGATCCGGAAACCCTGGATGCCTGGCGCGCCCTGCTCAACTTCGACAAAGCCGATGTGCGCCGGGAAGTGGCCGAGACCCACCGCATTGAAGCCCTGCGCGACCAGCTGATCGCCGGCGATGCCGCCGCGCTGACCCGCTTCATGGCGCAGTTTCCGCAGGCCGACAGCCAGCACATCCGCCAGCTGATCCGCAACGCGCAGTTCGAGAAAACCAAAAACAAACCGCCGCATGCTTACCGCGAATTGTTCCGTGTGCTGCGCGATGTGCATAAGGATTCGCCCGCCGATTAGGCGTTGGTTCCGCCGACGGTCATGCCGTCGATTTTCAAACTCGGCTGACCGACGCCGACCGGCACGCTCTGTCCGTCTTTGCCGCAGATGCCGACACCGGCATCCAGCGCCAGATCGTTGCCGATCATGCTGACTTTAGTCATGGTGTCCGGGCCGTTGCCGATCAGCGTGGCGCCCTTGACCGGCCGGGTGATTTTGCCATCTTCGATCAGATAGGCTTCCGAGGCGGTGAACACGAACTTGCCCGAGGTGATATCGACCTGGCCGCCACCGAAGTTCGGCGCATACAGGCCTTTCTTCACCGAGGCGATCAATTCCGCCTGCGGCCGATCGCCGGCCAGCATGTAGGTGTTGGTCATGCGCGGCATGGGCAGGTGCGCGAAGCTTTCGCGCCGGCCGTTGCCGGTCGGGGCTACGCCCATCAGGCGCGCATTCAGGGTGTCCTGCATGTAGCCGCGCAGAATGCCGTCTTCAATCAGCACATTGTATTGGGTCGGCGTGCCTTCATCGTCCACGCTCAGCGAACCACGGCGCTTGGCCAGCATGCCGTCATCCACGATGGTGACGCCCTTGGCCGCCACGCGCTCGCCGATGCGGCCGGAATACACCGAAATGCCTTTGCGGTTGAAATCGCCTTCCAGGCCATGGCCCACGGCTTCATGCAGCAGCACGCCGGGCCAGCCGGAACCGAGCACCACCGGCATCACGCCGGCCGGGGCATCGATGGCGTCCAGATTCACCAGCGCCTGGCGCAGGGCTTCATCGGCGATCTCGAACGGGCGCTTGCCGCTGAACAGTTCGGCGTAATCGAAACGCCCGCCGCCGCCGGCATAGCCGGATTCACGCCGGCCGTTCTGCTCCACGATCACCTGCACATTGACCCGTACCAACGGCCGGATATCGGCGGCCAGCACCCCGGCGGAATTCAGCACCAGAATGGTGTCGAGCGCACCGGCCAGACTGACCGTCACCTTGATCACCCGCGCTTCCTTGGCCCGTACGTAGGCGTCCACGGCGCGCAGCAGGGCCATTTTCTCATCGGCCGGCATGCCGGCGATCGGGTCGATGCCGTCGTACAGGGCTTTCGGGGCGGCGCGTACGGCCACCACCTTGTGCGCCTGGCTGGCACCGCTGGCCGAAATGGCGCGGGCGGCCAAAGCCGATTCGCGCAGGGCGGCGGCGTCCATGGCATCGGAATAGGCGAAGCCGGTCTTCTCGCCGCTGACCGCACGCACGCCCACGCCCTGCTCGATGGAGTGCGCACCGTCTTTCACGATGCCGTCCTCGAAGGTCCAGTTCTCGCGTTTGCTGTGCTGGAAGTAGAAATCGCCGAAATCGATGCCGGGGCCCATCAGGTCGGCCATGGCATAGTCAATGCCGTCCAGATCGAGGTTGTAGGGGGTAAGCAGTTGCGCGCTGGCGCGGGTCAGAATATCAGTCATGGCCTATTTTAACAGGCTGGGGCGTGAAGGGTCGCCGCAAAGCCCATACCCCATAGTACGAGCATAGTTTCGGCCTGGACTCAGCGCGATGGAAAGCAAGCCAAATTTCCAGAGACTTTTTTGCTTGCATAATTGCCCTAACTGCGATTTAATTTAATCGTATTGACAACAATATGAAGAAATACGCTTGAGCCTACCGTGCCCATGTTGCGGAGCGCGCCGCGCTGGGAATTCCTCCCCTGCCGTTCACCAAGCAGCAGACCATCGAACTGGTCAAACTGCTAAAGAAATCGCCCAAGGGCGTAGCTGTGTTTGATTCAAATCATATCAACTATCAAAGAACGAGGAGTTAAAAATGGAATACTTTTTAAGTGCTTTAAAGAAATATGCGGACTTTTCTGGCCGAGCACGCCGCAAAGAATATTGGATGTTTTTTCTTTTCTACTTCATTATTTATATTACTTTAGCCATTGTTGATTCACTTATAGGCACAATGTTTCTAGCTCTTATCTTTGCCTTGGCAATGCTGGTTCCTTCCATTAGCATTACCGCTAGACGACTTCATGACACAGGTCGTAGTGGATGGTGGCAGTTAATAAGTCTTATCCCACTGATTGGCGCAATAGTACTAATTGTATTTTTAGTTCAAGATAGTCATGAAGAAAATCAATACGGGCCAAACCCTAAGCTAATTTAGGAACATAACCAACAAAGACAGGTGTGCAAAAAATATGTATGCCTGTTTTGGCGTTAGCGTCGATTTGAGGTTTATGTCCTATCCTGCGCTGCCGCTGGGCAAAATGTAATGTTGTCAACCGAAAGATCCGGCGCATGAAGCCGCTGCTAAAACCGCTACTCATCATCTTGATCGTGCTGGCGGCGTATCTGTGTTTCTGGCCGGTGCCTGCTGAGCCCAAAATATGGCGCAGCGCGGCGGCACCGGGCTATGTCGGCGTACATGCGCCGAACCGGCGCTTGGCCGGATTGAAGCCGATCGCCTTGAACGGCGACAGCGGCCCCGAACATGTCGCCTTCGGTCCGGACGGCTTGCTGTATGCCGCGGTGGCCAGTGGCCGCATTTTGCGCATGAATTCTGACGGTAGCGGGCTGTCGGTATTCGCCGACACCCGCGGACGCGTGCTCGGTTTCGATTTCGATGCCACCGGCAATCTGATTGCGGCCGACGCCCTGAACGGTCTGCTGTCCATCGACACCACCGGCAAAGTGCGCGTGCTGACCAACACGGTGGCAGGTGATCCGATCCGCTATGCCGATGCGGTCGCCGTGGCTGCCGACGGCAAACTCTATTTCAGCGATGCCTCGCGCCGCTTCGCACCGGCCGACTGGGGCGGCACCTTCGAAGCCAGCGTGCTCGACATCCTCGAACAATCGGCCAGCGGCCGCATTCTGGTGTATGAGCCGGCCACGCGCAGCACGCGCGTGCTGGCCAATGGTTTGAGTTTCGCCAACGGCGTGGCGCTGAGCCGCGACGGCCGGCATCTGTTCGTCAATGAAACCGGACGTTCGCGCATCTGGAAACTGGATGTTAACGCGCGTGATCTGAATGTGGGCAGCGGCAGCGCACAGGCCGTGCTGCTGTTCGATAATCTACCCGGTTATCCGGACAATCTGACCCGCGGCCGTGATGGCCGGATCTGGGCCGGTTTCGCCAAGCCGCGCAATGCCACGCTCGATGCCTTGGCCGACAAACCCTTTCTGCGCAAACTGACCCTGCGCCTGCCGCGCGCCTGGTGGCCGATTCCCAAACCCTACGGGCATGTGTTCGCATTCACCGAAGACGGCCGCATCGTGGCCGACCTGCAGGATCCTAACGGTACCTATCCGGAATCGACCGGCGTCACCGAAACCGCGGAGCGCTTGTACATCCAGAGCCTGCATGCCGGGTATCTCGGCTGGATGCCGAACCCGCTTAACTCAGGGCGTGATTAAGTCGTACAAAATGCGCCGGTCGGTGGCATCCAGAACTTCATGTTCTTCGCCACGGAAGCGGCGGCTGAAGGCACGCACCGCGGCCGGCAGATCGCGGGTGTCGTAACCGAAGGTCTGCAGGGCCAAAACGGTGTCGAACTCCGGCGGCGGCTCAGGCAGATCAGCCGCATGCCAGACGCCGAATCCGGCCTGCCATAATTCCTGCCACGGAAAGCGCGCGCTCGGATCGCGCTTGCGGGTCGGCGCCATATCGCCGTGCGCGATCACCGCATCGCGCGGAATGGCGTGGCGGGTGCACAGATCGTCCAACAGGGTCTTCAGCGCGGCCATCTGCGCCGGTTTGAACGCTTCCGTGCCGTCGTTGTCCAGCTCGATGCCGAGCGAGACCGAATTCAGATCGTTGATGCCGCGCCAGCGGCCGCCGCCGGCATGCCAGGCGCGTTTGCTGTCGGACACCAATTGGAAAATACGGCCGTCTTCGGCAATCAGGTAATGCGCGCTGACCCGTCCGCCGCTGTTCTCGGTTTTCAGCACGCGCAGCGCGGCCTCAGCCGAGTCCATTTCGGTGGCGTGCAACACAATCAGGCGGGGCCGACGCTCGTCGAAATTTTCCGAAGGCGACCACTGCGCCATCGGATTGCGCGGCGCCTGATGCACGCAGGCCGCGAGCATCAGCAACGGCAGGGTGAGCAACAGGCGGTAAAGTCCGCTCATTTGCGCTCACCGCCGCTTTGCTTCGAAACCTCGGGTTCTTTCCATGGGCCGGTGATCCGGTATTCGGTGGCCGAGCCTTCCTTCAGCGGCTTATCGAGCACGGCTTGCGCCACGACACCGGCCGCGGCTCCCAGTGGTCCGGCGGTGGCGGCGCCGATGATCGGCAGAATGCCGCCGGCCTTGGGTTGCACCAGAACGCGTTGATCGAAACGTTCGTTGACCAGATCGGTGCTGCCGCTGATTCGGATATCGGCGGCGGGCGCATCGATGCGCAGATTTTGCGTGGTGGCGTTGCCGTTGGCGAAACGGAATTCCCCTTTGATGGAATTGAAGCCGAGGCCTTTGTCGGTCAGATCATTGAAGTTCAAGGACAGACGGCGCGGCAATTCAGCCAGACTCATGAGCCCGAGCAGGCGTCCACCGCCGGCCTTCACTTCCGGAAACTGGCCTTCATCAATGCGCAGATCGAGCAGACCATTGAAACCGGTCAGACTGAAATCCATCGGCGCACCATTCCATGCGCCGCTCAGTTTGGCTGTGGTTTTTCCACGCCGGATGGCACCACCGTATTGTGCAGCGGTCAACAGTTTGCCCAGATCCGGGCTGTTGACGTTGGCCTGCAACGTTGTGCGCGCCTGCACGCCTTCGCCCTGCCAGAGACCGCTGGCACTGGTGCTGAGCATGGGCGATTGGGTACTGAACTTCTGGATCAGCAGACCCTGTTTGGAAGGAACGGTCTGCACTTCGCAGCGCCCGAGCGGCACGGCGCCGAAGCGCAGATCATCAATAACCAGATTGATGGCAGGCAAGAACGCCGGGTTGCCGACATCCAGCGGCTGCATGGCCGAAGGCAGCTTCTGTGCCGGCACGCCGGCCTGGGCAAAATGCACGCGGCTGAATTTGGCAGTAATCGGCGCGTTGGCGGCTTTGGACAGCGTCAGCTGTCCATCCAGTCGTGCGCCACTGGCGCGTACACCCATGGCCTCGGGTGCTGGCGCCAGTTGCAGGCGGGTCAGGCCGAAATCCTCACCCATCAGGCGCAGATGATTGACGCTCAGATCGAAACTCTGCAGGCCGGTGCCATCCTTGGCCTTTTTAGCCAGCGCCAGCCAAGCCGGCGCATCGAATTCGTCGCTGCTGCCACGAACAGAGAAGCCGCTGACGGGAATGCTGCCCTGGGTCTGTGCGCCGAACAGGGCGATGCCGGTCATCGGCTTGTCTTTCGGTTTTTTCAGCAGCAGACGGAAGGCCGGACCAAGCCGGAATTCAATTACACCCTTATCGGCCGGAAGATTGGTGCGCAATTGGAAGGCCTGTGCCGTTGCGGCCGGTTTGTTCAACGGCACCGGTAACCGGATTTCGGTACCGACCATGTTCGATTGCGCGTCCAGCAGCACCGGGGCTTCAACGCTACTACGGACTTCCGGCATGCTGATGCCGAATTGCCATTGGCTTTGGCCGTTCAACACCCCTTTCAAATCAGCCAAAGAGGGATCGTAACGCAGCAGGGTGTCGGTATGGAACGGACCGGCAATTGCTGCTTCAACGCGGTTACCGGCGTCTTTGACATGATTTCGTCCGACGCGGAGGTCAAGCGACACCGGGTTTTTATCCACGCGACCGCGGATGCCGGCAGCACTGAACCCGTCGTTGTCGAAACGGGCGCGGCCGCGGGCCTCAGCCATGGCCAGATTCCAATCCGGGGAACGCACGGCAACGCCGCGCAAATCGATGTCGCCGTCGATGCGGTTGAAGGCGAGGCCCTTCTTAAGCGGAAACAGCATGCGCACATCGGCACTGACCGGGCCTTTGCCGACCAGCGCGGTGACCGCACTGCCGACTTTCGCTTTCAGGGGCGTCTGCTGCAATACCGGCATCAGCCGGGCGAAATCCGAATCGCTGTGCACATCGATGACCAGTTCCGAATCATGGAATCGTGCGATGCCACTCGGTTTGACCTGCACGCGGCTGCCAAGGAAATCAGCTGTACCTATGGCACTGAATCCCGGGCCGTTGAAGTCGACGGCAAGCACTGCGTTGTCGGCCGCCGGCCAATCGACGGCGAATTTCAGCTGCTCGGCGAGCACGGTCGCCGTGGCACTGAAACGTCCGGCCTTGTTGGCGAACGGCCATTCAGCCAGATCGCCGCTGATGAGTACCGAACCGTCCCGCACCGTACCTTTGACCAGCGCCATGTCGAGCCAACGGATACTCGCTTCCGGCATCAGATGACGCAGCCAGAAGCGTTTGGCGGTGGCAAAATCGAAGGTCTCCAGATGCGCCGCCAGATTCAACAGGGGCGCTTTGCGGCCGGCCATGAAATGCATTTCGGTATCGAGCTTCAAGGCCATGCCGTCGCCCTGCCAGCCGAGATCGCGGGCACCGAGTACCCAATCCGGGCCGGATTGCCACCAGGCCAGCGATCCCGCAAAACGGCCCGGCACTTTGCGGCCGAACGACACCGGCCAATCCAGCACTACGGGTTTGTCGGCGAAGCGCAATACCCCGCCGCGCTCATCGGCATTCAATACGCCGGAGATGCCCTGAAAGCCCGGCGCCTTGCCGATCGGTTTGAAGCCGATGGCATCGCCATAGCCTGCACCGCGCCAGCGGCTGAAGTCGTTGCGGCCACCGGCTTTGACGGCACTGATTTGACCCTGGATTCCGGCACGGTTGAGCCAGGCATCCAGATCCGGCAACTGGCCTTTGGCCAGCGGCATGATGACCGTAAACGGATTCAAGGCCACGGCCTGCGCCTGAGCCGCCCAACGCCCTGCATCCGCGGTCACGCGTACATCGCTGATGCGTTCACTGCCGCCGCCCTTGTCGAAACGAATCTCCGGCACGGACGCCTGCCAGCCCTGCGCGGTGCGTTGCCAGAACCATTGGCCGCGGATGTCATCAAACAGCGTGTCTTTGCGAAAGCGCAATCGCGCCGGATTCGGTTTCGTCTGCGCCAGCGCCAGATCGGCAACCTGCAGCCGGCCATGCACGCGCATGATGCGGCGCCGTTCGATCTGTGCCCAAACATCGAGATCGCTTTCGGAATTGACAGCCGGCACCTTGAGCCCCGGGAAAAGCGCCAGCCACTGCCCGGCATCCAGCTTTTCACCGCCGATCCACACCCGCCCACTCATGTCGCGCCGGTCAAGATCGGCGACCAGCTGCAAGGGCGCATCGCCGCGACGGGCTTCGGCGCGCAGACCAATGCGCAGCTGGCGATTCTGGACGCGCATGCGCATATCGATGCGCGGAATGCGGATGGCCGGATGTCGGTTCGGCCGGATCACCAGATCTGAACGTTCGAGCTGCAGTTCACCGAAACCCGACAACACATCCAGCGCATCGGTCTTGCTGTTCTGCTGGCGCGGTACGCCGAGCAGCTGCCAGCTGTCATCGGGCAGCTGTTCCAGACGCAGATGCAGATCCTTGGCTTTGAGTTCGGTCAGCGGATGACCGGGAAGCAAACCGGAATAGACGGCCACCAGCAGTTCGGCACGGGCGATTTCGACCGCACCGCTGCCCTCGCCGACCCGGAGACCGGTGAGACCGATGCGCGGACCGCGACGGGTCCATTCGGTCGTGCTGTGTTGGAATCGGACCGGCTGTCCGACGCGTTCGCTGAGCCAGGCCTGCACACGCTGCGGATTGTTCTCGATGAACGGCAGCAGCAGATTGGCGACGCTGACCGCGAGCGCAGCAAGAATCAACAGCACCAGGAATCCGTATCCGGCGGTGCGGCGGGTAATACGCAGAGTGCGGCGCAGCGGGCTGGGCATCGGTCAGGACAGAACCACGTCGAATTGGTCCTGTGCGTATTGTTCGTCGGGCTGGAAGCGGATGTCTTTGCCGATGAACACTTCCAGCTCGGCCACCGCCGCCGATTCTTCTTCGGTGATCTTGGAAACCACTTTGGGCGCCGCCATCACCATGACCTTCTCGGCCTGGAACTGGCGCACGGCGCGGGTGACTTCCCGGAATATTTCATAAATGACCGTTTCCGCGGTTTTGATGTAACCCCGCCCGTTACAGGCCGGACAGGGCTCGCACAGCTGTCGCTGCAGGCTCTCGATGGTGCGCTTGCGGGTCATCTCGACCAGGCCCAGGGGCGAGAAATCGTAAACCGTGGTCTTGACATGATCGTTGGCCAGTCCCTTCTCGAGCGTTCGCAGCACCTGGCGTTTGTGCTCGGGATCGTGCATGTCGATGAAATCGATGATGATGATGCCGCCGAGGTTACGCAGGCGCAGCTGGCGCGCGACCGATTGTGCGGCTTCGAGATTGGTGCGGTACGCGGTTTCCTCGAGATTCTTCTGGCCGAGGAAGGAACCGGTGTTGATGTCGACCGAGGTCATCGCCTCGGTCTGGTCGAACACCAGATAGCCGCCGGATTTCAAGGGCACCTGTTTGTCGAGCGCACGGCTGATTTCGTCTTCGATGCCATAAATATCGAAGATCGGACGTTCCCCGGAATAATGCTGGATGCGGTCGGACAGGCCCGGCATCAACTGCTGGGCGAAACGCTGGACCTTGTCGAAGGTTTCATGGGAGTCGATCAGCACGGTGGCGGTACGCGCCTGCAGCAGATCGCGCACGGCACGCATCGGCAAGGACAGATCCTCATAGATGCATTCACCGACCTTCTGGCTCTTGGCGCGCTGGCGCAGCACCGCGATGGCGCGGCTGAGATAGGCGATGTCCTGTTCGATGAAAGCGGCATCGATGCCTTCGGCGTTGGTACGCACGATGTAACCGAAACCGGTGGCATCGGCATGGATCTGCACCAGCTGCTTCAGACGCTGGCGCTCGGTATCGTCGTCGATCCGGCTGGAAATGCCGATCACCTGCGAATCCGGCAACAGCACCAGATAGCGCGAGGGTATCGAGATTTCGGTGGTCAGACGCGCGCCTTTGCTGCCGATCGGATCCTTGATGACCTGCACCACGATTTCCTGGCCTTCGTGCACCAGCGAAGTAATCAGCGGCTGGGGGCGCGATTCGGGAACCACCGATTCGCCGGCGAAGGCCGGACGGGCCGGCGATACGATATCGGACGCATGCAGGAAAGCCGCGCGCTCCAGACCGATATCGACGAAGGCCGCCTGCATGCCCGGCATGACCCTTTGCACCCGGCCCTTGTACAGATTGCCCAGAACGCCCCGGCGCGAGCTGCGCTCGATGTGCAGCTCCTGCAGCAGGCCGTTCTCGATCACCGCCACGCGGGTCTCGCGCGGCGTGACGTTGATCAGCAGTTCTTCATTGGGCGTCATCTCAGACCGACCACAGCGGAACGCCGAAGTTCCGCAGCAAGACCGCGGTTTCGTGCAGCGGCAGACCCATGACCCCGGAATAGCTGCCGGTGAT
>JAJTGG010000074.1 GCA_021299355.1 Lysobacteraceae bacterium | reverse complement strand
CTGGCCGATTGGCAGGGCGATGCCCTGCCGATGGCATCCACCGAGCTTGCCGCTGGCTGGGAGACGCAATTGGCGCAGGAAACACGGACCCTGTTACAGCAAGCTCATCCGAGCGTGCATGCTGAACTGAAAGCGCGCTTCGAGCAAAGCCTGTTGGATGCTGCCTTGCAGCACACTCAGGGCCACCGGCAACAGGCCGCGCAATTGCTCGGCCTTGGCCGCAACACCCTGACCCGCAAACTCGGCGTCAAACACGGACGCAAGGACGAGGCATGACCCTGCAGATCCGACCGGCCCGCGCAGAAGACGCCGCATTACTCGCATACTGGGCGCAGGCCATGGCATTGGAAACCGAAAACAAAGTATTGCCGGACGCCGAGGTACTGCCCGGCATCGCGCGCGGCATCGCCGAACCGGTGCTGGCGCGGTATTTCGTGGCGGAGCAGGACGGTGTGCCGGCCGGTACCTTGATGTTCACCTTTGAATGGAGCGATTGGCGCAACGGTCTGTGGTGGTGGATCCAGAGCGTGTATGTGCCGCCGGAATTCCGCCGTCGTGGCGTGTACCGGGCGCTGTATGCCCATGTGCGTGCGCTGGCTGAAGCCGATGCCGGCGTCTGCGGTATCCGACTGTATGTCGAGAACGACAATCGCATCGCGCGCAGTACCTACGAGGCGCTTGGCATGCAGGACGCCCATTACCGCATTTACGAACAGGACACCCGTCCGAGTGGAGACTCCGTCGAATGAAAATCGCCGTGTACAGTGCCCACGATTACGACCGCGACGGCCTGAATGCCGCCAATGCCGAAACCGGCCATGACTTGTTATTCATCAAGGCGCCGCTTTCCGCCGATACCGCCCGCCAGGCCGCCGGCTGCGGCGGTGCCTGTATTTTCGTCAATGATCATGCCGATGCCGATGCCCTGCGGATTCTGGCCGAAGACGGCGTGCATCTGCTTGCGCTGCGCTGTGCCGGCTACAACAACGTGGATATTGCTGAAGCCAAACGTCTGGGCATTTCGGTCACACGCGTCGGCGATTATTCGCCGCATTCCGCGTGCTGGCCAACGATTTCCATCTGGATGGTCTGATGGGTTTCGATCTGTATGGCAAAACCATCGGTATCATCGGTGCCGGCCGCATTGGTGCGGTGTTTGCGGGCATCATGCGCGGTTTCGGCTGCAGCATCATCGCGTACGATGCTTATCCGGATCCCGAATTCGAACGCGCCGGCGCGCGTTTTGTTTCACTCGCCGAACTGGCCGCGCAATCCGATGCCATCTCCCTGCATTGCCCGTTGACCACAGGCACCAAGCATCTGCTCGGCGCCGATTTCTTCGCGGCCTGCAAGCCCGGCGTATTGTTGGTCAACACCAGCCGCGGCCAGGTGCTGGACACCGCAGCGGCGCTGGCAGCATTGCGTAGCGGCCATCTCGGCGGCCTGGCGATGGATGTGTACGAATTCGAGGCCGGTCTGTTTTTCGAAGACCATTCGCAATCGGAACTGGCCGATCCGCTGTTGGCCGAACTGCAACAGCTGCCGAACGTACTGATTACCGGGCATCAGGGTTTTTTCACCCGTGAAGCTTTCAGCACTATTTGTCAGACCACCATCGATAGCTTCACCGCCTACGAAAAAGGCGCGCCCTTGGTGAACCGTATTCCGGATTAACGCTGCAGAGTGTCGCGGGCGCTCTCGGCGTCCGCGCAGAAATCGAATTCCACGCTCAGGCCATGCGCTTCCAGCAGTGCCGCAATCTGGCGTTGCCGCATCTGGAACATCTGGAACAGTGTTTCCAGCTGCTCGCCGTTTTTTCCCTCCAGACCGCTCTGCAGCTTCAGCCACGCATGCTCATCCAATAAGGCGATATGTGCGGTGCCCGAATTGACATACACCAGCGGTTCCGGCGGCGCATCCAGCCACGCCGCCTGCTGCGGCGCGAACAGTGCGGTTTCAATCAAGGGCCAGACCGGCTCCAGTCCGCTGTGACCGTATTGCATGGCCATCATCGCCACGCCGTCGTGCAGGGTCATGTAGCGCGCATGTTCGATGTCGGCGGCGAATGCCTCCTGCGCCCACAGGGCGGTGGCGGCGCCGGCCATGCCGCGCTCCATCAGCTCCGCCTCCATGCCGTCCTGCACGGCGTGGATCTGTTCGGCCGGGCCGGACAGCACGAAGGGCAGCCAGCGAAGCGGCCCCTGGGCATGTACCGGATCGGGTTGCAGACCCTCGGGCATGCGGCCCTCGGCGGCACCGAAACACAGCAAGCGCGCGGCGGCTGATTTCGGGGCCAGATGGGTCAAGCGGGCGATTTCGGCATGCACCGGCCAACCCGGACGCAGAATCTCGACCGGATCGAAGGCGGCGCCGGCCAGACTGATGTCGATGGCCTTGTGCGGGCCAATCCAGGGCCGCAGATCCTCGGCCAGCAGACTGCCGAGCCGTTCGGACTGGGCCACCGTGAGCTGCGCGGAGGGCAGGTGTTGGCCGGGGCAGAGTTCCAGGGCCAATAGAAATCCATGCACTGGGCACGGTCACTTATTATGCCCTGTCCGACCCCCCATTCGCCCATCAGGAGCCATTCCATGTCGTCCACGCGTCGTGTCGCCATTCTCGGTGGCGTCCGTATCCCGTTCTGCCGCAACAACACCGCCTATTACGATGTCGGCAATCTCGGCCTGTCCACCGTGGTGCTCGGCGGTCTGGTCGAAAAATTCCAACTGCAGGGCCAGATTCTGGGGGAAGTCGCCATGGGCGCCGTGCTCAAGCATTCCTCCGATTTCAATCTGGCGCGCGAAGCCACCTTGTCGTCCGGTCTGTCGCCGCACACGCCGGGCATCACCATTACCCGCGCCTGCGGCACCGGTCTGGATGCGCTGATTACCGTCGCCAATAAAATCGCAGTCGGCCAGATTGAGGCCGGCATCGGCGGCGGTTCCGACACCACCTCGGACGTGCCGATTGCGGTCAGCAAAAAAATGCGCCGCCGTTTGCTTGACCTCAACCGTGCCCGCACGCTCGGCGAGCGCATCAAAGCCGCGCTCAAGGGTTTTTCCTTCGGCGAATTCAAACCCGAATTTCCCGGCGTGGCCGAACCGCGCACCGGCAAGAGCATGGGCGAGAGTTGCGAAGACATGGCCAAGACCTGGGGCATCGCGCGCGAAGATCAGGATCGGCTCGCTTATGAATCGCACCAGAAAGCGGCCGCCGCTTACGCGCGTGGTTTTTTCAGCGATCTGGTGATGCCGTTCCGCGGTCTGGAGCGCGACAACATCCTGCGTCCGGACACCAGCCTGGAAAAACTGGCCACGCTCAAGCCGGCTTTCGATAAACGCTCCGGCAAAGGCACGCTGACCGCCGGCAATTCCACCAACCTGAGTGACGGCGCCTCCGCCGCGTTGTTGTCTTCCGAAGATTGGGCCAAAGCCAACGGTAAAGAGATTCAAGCCTATCTGGCCGATGCACAGGTAGCCGCGATTGATTTCGTTGGCGGCGAAGGCTTGCTGATGGCGCCGGCCTGGGCCGTGGCGCAACTGCTGAAGCGCAATAACCTGAAACTGCAGGATTTCGATTTCTATGAAATCCACGAAGCCTTCGCCGCGCAGGTGCTGTGCACCTTGAAAGCCTGGGAATCCGAGGAGTTCTGTAAAACCAAACTCGGCATGGACGGCGCGCTGGGATCCATCGACCGCAGCAAGCTCAACGTGGTCGGTTCTTCGCTTGCGCTTGGCCATCCGTTCGCAGCCACCGGTGCGCGCATTGTGGCTACCGCTGCAAAGCTGCTGAAGGAAAAGGGCCAGGGTCGCGTGTTGATTTCGATCTGCACCGCGGGCGGCATGGGCGTGGCGGCGATTGTCGAACGCTAACAGTAAATAAATATTTCGGGAATATTAAATGGTCCATGAGTTATTTAAGCTGCAGGATACAACTGCAGCGTCTAGGTTTTCAGAGCAGATTGCTCAAGAGCTTGGAGGGATCAACCAAGGACTTTACCTTTTTTTATTTGAAAATAGCCATGAAAATCATATTTTCGATAGCAACACAAAACCCAAAATAGTTGTTCCAAAGAAGAGTGCAGCAATTAAGCCAGGAAAATTTGAGAATACTTTTAGAAATAGATTTTATGGCTACGAAAAGGACATGAAGTTCAACATAAGCAACGAAATTGCAGGCGAAGCGTTTCTTCAATCATTTTGCCATGGCTATGTATTAGATCTACCTAAAAGCACATCAAGCCTATCAACGGCAAGAATATTCGAGAGATATTGGATCGAAGAAATATTTCATTTTCTAGAAAATGAAGGCGCACTCAGTCTCATTCAGAATAAGAGGGCCGAGTGGAGAATGATTAACTATGGAACATTTACGCCAATGTTTAATGAAAAAATACTTGCTCATCTAAACCGAATTGCGGGCAATATTTTAAACATGAAAACGGTAATTTCATAAATAAAAATAAAGGTTCGTAGTTAAGTATCGCTTGCAAACTCAAGTTAAAAATGGATGCTTAGGTATTAGTGAGGTTACATTGCAGTCATAACCCACAAACGATGTCCGTATACTTTTGTCAGGCCACTCTAATTTACTGCGGCAACCACGGAATACCGTGTTCGTTGCGCTGCTCCGAAACCGCTTCGGCGGCGATGCGCTGCTGCAGCGTGATACCGGTCATCGGCAGGGGTGCTTCGCCGTTCAACACACGCCGCGCATTATTTTCGGCGATATAGGCTTGTTCGAATTGACCCAGACCGGCATGGGCCTGGCCGAGCTGGTTCCAGCTTTCCGCGCCGCCGCCTTGGGCAATCGCACGTTGCCAGTAGCCGATGGCAGCATCGTTGTTGCCGGCGGCACGGCTCCAGCTGCCGA
>JAJTGG010000047.1 GCA_021299355.1 Lysobacteraceae bacterium | reverse complement strand
GTCGGTTGCCGGCTTCTGAGGCGATTGCGCATCCGGGGGCAGGACCGAAGCACTGCCAACGAGGCTGCAGCCGAGGATATGCCGGACCTCTTCGGGCTGTTCGACCAGAAATGCACCTTCGCGGATCAGCTGGTGGCAGCCGTAGGCAACCGGATTGTGGACCGAACCCGGTACCGCCATCACCTCCTTTCCCAGCTCTGCGGCCAAACGCGCGGTAATCAAGGCGCCGGAGCGGATGGCGGCCTCGATGACCAGCGTGCCTTGGCTCAAGGCGGCAATGATGCGGTTGCGGGCCGGAAAGTGGCTGCGCAGCGCCGGAACGCCGGGCGGATGTTCGGTGATGACCGCGCCGGTTTCACAGATGCGCCGGTACAGTCCCGTATTGCCACGCGGAAAGGCCATATCGGGACCGGTGGCCAGCGCCGCGATGGTGTGGCCGGTCAGCAGGGCGCCCTCGTGGGCGGCGGCATCGATGCCGCTGGCCAGTCCGCTGGTGATGGTATAGCCCTGTGCCGCCAGAGTACGGGCGAAATAATATGCGCATTCGGTGCCGGCCGCACTGGGTTGCCGCGTACCGACAATGGCGATTTGCGGATGCCACAGCAGGTCACGCCGACCGCGGACGAACAGAAACGGCGGCGGTGATGCCACCTGCCGCAGGACCTGCGGGTAATCGGAATCGTGCCATGCAATCAGATGGTTGCCGGCTTCGCCCAGCCAGGACCGTCCGCGCTCCAGCAGCGGCAGCTTCGGCTTCAACCCGGGCTGCAGGCTGCGGTCAAGCCGACAAAGGGCGTCCCATGCCGTTTCCGGATCGCGGTAATGCATTAGGGCATCGCGGATCTTCCCGGAGCGGGCGGTGCTGTGGACCAGTTGCAGGCAGGCCGTCAGGGCGTCAGTCATGCCTGAAACGATAACGGCGCCCGAGGGCGCCGACTATCGGAAAAGCTTCGTCAACAGCGACGGATTAATTCGCGTCGGGGTGGCGCAGGAAATAGCCCGGCATGATCGGCAGCGCATTGTTCATGACGATGGCATAGCTGACTTTGTCGAAGGTGCGGAACACCATCAAGGTACCGACACGTTCCTGCGGCATGTGCTTGAGATCGCTCTGGGCGGCGATTTCGTTATCGTATTTGATGCGATCGGCTTCGACATCACCCGGACGCCAAATCGAATAGGTGTTGCCGTTGCGTATGCCCTGCAGCGTGCCGAGCGGAATCGCCACGATACTGCGGCCGCCGGCAATCATGCCGTCACGCACGGCGATGATGCGCATCTCGGCACCGATATCCGGGCCCGGGCTCGGATAGTAATACGGGTCGTAAACGCCGCCGGCCGTCGGAGCCACGCGATCACCCTGACGGATTTCCCGGGTGGCGTCGGTCACCATGACGGTTGCGGTGTCGCCGCTGAGTTTGCTGACCACGCCATTGGCCACGCGGACCATTTCGGTGCCCACGTAGGTCCGTGAGCCGGGCGTATCGGAGGTGGTGTTCCAGAGATGTTCGCCATCGACCGCCAAACGGTCGCCCCGGGCGTCCAGGTGCGAGGTCGACAGGCGGTTATGGGTATCCATGTAACCGCTGCCGAAGTGCGTGGTAGCGCGGAAGATTTCGATATTTTCGCCGACCCCGACACCCTGCAGGCCGTGCACATAGATGGCCTTGTCGGCAGTGCCCAGCAGATGGCCTTCCTGATTGCCCAACACATAGGGCATGGTCTTGAAATCGCTGGAGATGCGCAGGTCTTTCAAGTAGGCGCGATACACCGAAGTATCAATCGCGCCGACCGGAGTGCCGCCGGCAGTGCGGGCGCCGGAATCATTCACGGTCAGGTAGGGCTTGCCGTCAATGTAGACCAGCCGGACCACATCGCCGGGATAGATCAGGTTCGGGTTCTTGATCTGGGGATTGCCTTTCCAAATCTGCGGCCATTGCCAGGGTTTGTCGAGGAATCGTCCGGCGATATCCCAGAGCGTGTCGCCTTTCACTACCACGTATTCGGTGGGGTGACCGGTCTTGAGCACGTCGGCCGCCGCCGATTGCATGACCAGCAGGCTGACGCTCATGGTCAAAGCGATGAGTAATTTGCGCATGGTGAATCCCCTAACACCTTAATTATAACTGACAATATAGCCGAAAATGCGCCGATATTTGCAACAGGGGGTAAAATAGCCTCCTGTTGAATTTGGAACCCGGACCCGGCCATGAGTTTACTGACCATATTGGAATACCCCGACAAACGCCTGCGCACGCTCGCCACCCCCATTGAGACGGTCGATGCGGCCCTGTCGGCCCTGATCGATGATATGTTAGAGACCATGTACGATGCGCCCGGTATCGGCCTGGCCGCGACCCAGGTCAATGTCCATAAGCAACTGCTAGTGCTTGATATTTCGGAAGATAAAAGTCAGCCGATGGTGTTCATCAATCCGAAAATCGTAGCCCGTGACGGCAAGCAGGTGTATCAGGAAGGCTGTCTGTCCTTGCCGAATATCTTTGCCGATGTCACCCGTTACAACCAGATCACCGTGGAAGCCCTCGACCGGCACGGACAAGCGTTCACGCTGGAAGCCGACGGTCTGCTTGCGGTCTGCATCCAGCATGAAATGGATCATCTGATCGGAAAAGTGTTCGTCGACCATCTGTCGCCGTTGAAGCGTGCCTTGGCGGAAAAGAAGTTGGCCAAAATGCGCAAGCTCAGCGCCGAGGCCTGAGTGTCGCTGCGCATCGTTTTTGCCGGCACGCCGGAATTCGCCGTGCCCGCACTGCGGGCCTGTGCCGCACGCGGCGAAGTCGTGGCGGTGTACACGCAACCCGACCGGCCGGCCGGCCGCGGCCGCCAGCTGCAGATGTCGTCGGTCAAGCAGACCGCACTCGAACTCGGTCTGCCCGTGCTGCAGCCGCTGAATTTCAAATCCGAAGAGGCGCTTGAGGTCCTGCGCAGTCATGCCGCCGATCTGATGGTGGTCGTGGCCTACGGCCTGATCCTGCCACAGGCGGTGCTGGATGCGCCGCGTCTGGGTTGCTGGAACGTACACGCATCCTTATTGCCGCGTTGGCGCGGTGCGGCACCGATTCAACGCGCCATCGAAGCCGGCGATGCGGTCACTGGCGTGTGCCTGATGCAGATGGAAAAGGGCCTGGATACCGGTCCGGTGCTGCTGCAGTTGAAAACACCGATCGGCCCGAAAGACAACGGTGGCAGCTTGCACGACCGGCTTGCGCAGCTCGGCGCGGAAGTATTGCGCGACGGCTTGACACTGGTCCGCGCCGGCATGATGCTGCAGGCCGAAGCGCAACCGGAGGCCGGCGTCACCTATGCCCGCAAAATCGACAAGGCCGAAGCGAAACTGGATTGGAGCCTTGCCGCAAAAACCCTTGCCGACAGGATCCGCGCCTTCAACCCGTGGCCGGTGGCCGAAACCGAGTTGCACGGCGAGCGCGTGCGCGTGTATCAGGCGGTGGTGCTTGGCGACGATTCCGGCAATCCGCCGGGAACGATTCTGGCGGCCGGCAAAGACGGCATCGACGTCGCCTGCGGACAGGGCACGCTGCGCCTGCTTGCGCTCCAGCGTGATGGCGGCCGGATGCAGTCGGCCGCGGAATATCTCAATGCCCGGCCGATGACGCTTTGAACAGTGCCGGTGCCCAACTCCGCGTTTCCGCAGCAAGGGCCGTCCATCAGATTTTCCAGGGTCGCTCGCTGAAAGCCGTATTGGCGCAGGAACGCAGCGCCTTCGCCGATGGCCGTGACCGCGCACTGCTGGAGGCGATGACGGTCGGTACCGTACGGCACCGCCGCAGCCTCGAATTCGCGTTGGCTCGCTTCCTGAGCAAGCCGCTGGCCCAGAGCGAGCCGCTCAGTCATGCCCTGCTGCTGGTGGGGCTCACGCAATTGCATCTGTTGCAGTTGGCGCCGCATGCGGCGGTTTCGGCGACCGTGGAAGCTGCGCGCGTGCTTGGCAAGGGTGCGCATGCTGGCCTGATAAACGCGGTACTGCGCCGCAGCCAACGCGAGGGTTTGGCGGCCAGTGACGATATCGGCATCCAGGAAAACCATCCCGATTGGTTGTTGATCCGTCTGCGTGCCGATTGGCCGGAAGCCTGGGCCGACATCGTCGCCGGCAATAACCGGGTGGCGCCGCTGTGGCTGCGGATTCTCGGAGACGCAGCGCAGCGCGAGACCATCGCTGCCGCTCTGCAGAAACAGGCTGTCGCGCACCGGATTTCCGAAATTGCAGCGCAGGCCATCCGCATCGATGCCGCCATCGCTCCGACGCAATTGCCGGGTTGGCTCGAAGGCCACATTGCCGTACAGGATCTATCGGCCCAGCTACCGGCCATTGCTTTGGCGGTGAAAGCCGGCGAAACGGTCTGGGACATGTGCGCCGCTCCCGGCGGCAAGTCGGTGCAGTTGCTGGAATCGGCGCCGGGCATGCTGCTGCTCACCGACAACCAAGCCGATCGTCTGCCGAAAATCAACGCGCTGTTCGCGCGACTCGGTTTTGCCGAAGATGCCGCCGCGCTGCATGCCCTGGATGCCACGCAGCCGCTTCTGGAAACGCTGTCGCAGCAGTTCGATGCCATTCTTCTCGATGCGCCGTGTTCGGCCACCGGTATCATCCGCCGACAGCCGGATGTGAAATGGCACCGGCGCGAGAAGGACATCGGCGCACTCAATACGCTGCAGTGGCGTCTGCTGAAAAATGCCTGGCGGCACCTGCGTCCGGGCGGGCGTCTGCTGTACAGCACCTGCTCGGTGTTGAAGGCGGAAAATGAAACCCTGATCGGCCAGTTCCTGCTGCAGCATGCCGATGCGCGGCCCCTGCCGCTGGATGCCCGCTTCGGTCACGTCAGCGGTGCCGGCCGGCAACGGCTTCCCGGCGAAGACGACGGCGATGGATTTTATTACGCGTTGTTGCATAAGGCCTGATCAGGTCCGCTTCGGAAAACGAAGCGACCCTCTCTCAGGGTTTGTTGCGGCCATATACGCGGACCCAGTCCACAACCATGGCGATATCGCCTTGCCTGATCCGTGTAACCGTACTGGCAGGGATGCCTGAATAGGGCAATTCGATGCCATTGGTCTTGAATGGATAGGCGCCACCCAAGGCGAAATTCAGGATCACGAACTTGGGCGTGTCGAAGCTCCATTTCCCGTAATGTTCTGCCATTTTACGGGTGACGCGATAGGTGAGTTTGCCATCCACCAGGAAGCGTATCTGGTCAGGCGTCCATTCCACCGCATATTCATGCCACTGGGTGGCATCGGTTTCCGGCGGAAAGAAATGCTTGTTGACCAGCGGGGTCTCGCCAAAATATCCCTCGCCGTGCAAGGCAACGCCGGTCCAGTCGGCCTCGCCCACATATTCCATGATGTCGATTTCACCGGTATCGGGCCATTTGCCGTTGCCCAGCAGCCAGAAAGCCGGCCAGACGCCGACCGCGTCGGGCATCTTGATGCGCGCGGCCGCGCAGCCATAGGTGAATTCAAACCTGTCGCGCGTATCGATCCGGCCCGAAACAAAATCTACCTTACGTCCATCCGGCGTTTCGAAACCCTTCCGGTACACAGGCTGCAGGGCCAGCGCCCCGCCATCGGCACCGGCTGTTTCGCTAATGTCAATGAAGCGGATGGTTTCAGGCGCATCGATATACGCTTGCTGCTCGTTGTTCACCCAGAAATCCGGGCCGATGACATTCCATTTCGACCGGTCGAGCTGGCCGGAATTGAACTCATCCGCAAACAGCAGATCCCCATCCTGCCACGTCTGCGCCTGCGCCGCATGGGGCGCAGGTGCTGTTGAGGTCCGGCAGTATGCCAGACCCGGGCCTGCCACCAGAATGACGGTCAACAGCAGTAAGCGCATATCGTAATTTTACGGTTTGCAGGCGGAAGGGGATTCAGGCCACCGCCGGCTTGCGCGCATAGATGCCAAAACCGGCGATGATGGCATAGCAGGCTGCAGGCAGTACGAGCGCAAAAGAAAGGCTGCCGCTTACATCTGCAATGACGCCAGTGAGAAGCGGGATCACCGCGCCACCGAAAATGGCGACATTGATGATGCCGGATCCATCCGCAGCCCGACTACCCAGCTTTTCGCACGCGAGGCTGAAAATGGTCGGGAACATGATCGCATTCATCAGGCCGATCGCCAGCAGGCTGTAGCCTGACAGCATGCCGGTGGTGTTGGTCGATAGCGCGATCAGTGCGATGGCACCCATGGCCACGCATGCCAGCACTTTCCCCGGGCTCACTATGCGCAGCACTGCCGATCCGATAAACCGGCCGACCATCGCACCGCCCCAATACAGGCCGATCAGTTTGCCCGCCGCCTGTTCCTGCAGAGCCATGACACCGGGCTGCATCAGGTAATTCACGATCAGCGAACCAATCGATACTTCGGCGCCAACATAAAGGAAAATGCACAGCGCGCCGAAGCCGAAGCGAGGGCGCTTGAGCAGGTCGGCGCCGCCAAGCCCGGCGCTGGGCTCATGCCTTTCACCCTGTAGCTTGTCGCGGAACACCCAGACCATGGCGGCCACCAGCGCCAATGCAATGGCAATGCCGACATAGCCATTCACGATCGCCTGGCTTTCCGCCACGCGATAGGCGTCCAGTTCAGCGCCCGATAATTGATCTGCACTCAAGGACGCCAGGCTTCCGAGTATAAGGATGGAACCGGCAATCGGAAAAACGGTCGTGCCAAGCGAGTTGAAGGCCTGAGCGAACGTCAGTCGGCTATGGGACGTGGAAGACGGGCCGAGCAGGGAAATGAGCGGGTTTGAAACCACCTGGACCAGCACCACGCCGCTTGCCAGCACAAACAGGGCGAAGAGGAATAGCTCATAGGTCGCCGTCTGCGATGCGGGAATGAACAGCAGGCAGCCGAACAGCATGGTCACGAGGCCCGCAACCGCGCCGCGCATGTAGCCGATCTTCTTGACCAGTTTGGCGCCGGGAATACCGATCACCAGATAGGCGGTGAAGAAGCAGAACTGCACCAGCATGGCCTGCGTGTAGTTCAGCGTGAACAATTCCTTCAGCTTGGGGATGATGACATCGTTTAGCGAGGTGATGCCGCCGAAAATGAAGAACAAGGCGAAGACGAATCCCTGCAATCCGGGCGCATGGATGGGCGCGCCATCTTCCTTCACCGGGGAAGGATCCGTGCTGCTCGAAATGCCTGGTGTCACTGCCATATTCTCTCTCCCCGCGCGCTCTTGATTCATGCGGTACGCGCTCGTCGTGGTGGTTGGTGCTGCCTTGGACCGCCGTCGGCTGCAATAAAGACTCTAGGGCTGCCTTTTGCAAGACAATGACAGCCATTGATAGCGATGTCAATATCCCTCAAAGGGATTAAATCGGCACTTTCTCGCCAGCATGAAATAAAATAATATCAATAAAAACAATATCATAAAAACCTACATGGATTGGCGAGCAGCTCCTCCGGCACCGGTGGGCAAGGACAGCAGTTGATTGATTTACAGTCATTGTTGACATCGTTGTCATAAATCGGTAAATTTCCGTTCAATCGGCCTCAAGCCGGTCTGTGACACGTACAGAAAAAACCGGATGGCCATGGCCTGTAGGCATGCCAAGCCGATAACGAAACCGAATTGATGGAGAGAGGGTTATGAATTCCAGTCTACGAACCACCCTGTCGGCGGCACTGATGCTTGCATCGGTCATGTTCGCGCAGGCGCATGCACAGGATAAGACGGCTGCCCAAACCGCTGCCGCCAGTGACGACGCCAAGGCCAAAGCGGCAGCTGCCGGCAAGGAAACGCCGCAGGTGCTGGAAGAGGTCACGGTCACCGCGACCAAATTCGAAACCACCCTGATGCAGACGCCCTTGGCGGTTTCCGCATTCACCCAGGACGCGCTCGACCGCCAGGGCGTGCAGGACGTGCGCGATCTCGGCAATCTGGTGCCCAACATGCAGGTCGGGTTCTCGCCCTCCGATTCCGGCGTGCAGGTCGTGGTGCGCGGCATCACCTCCAACAACTTCACTGAGCTGGGCGATCCCACCGTCGGCATCCACATCGACGGCAGCTATACGCCGCGTCCGCAGAACGGTTTGGCGCTGATGCATGACGTCGAGCGCGTGGAAGTGCTGCGCGGCCCGCAGGGCACCCTGTTCGGACGCAACTCCACCGCCGGCTCCATCAACATCATCACCGCCCGTCCGGTTTATGATCAGGCCTTCGGCGGCGGCGACATCGAATTCGGCAACAACAACCACAAGCTGATGCGCGGCATGTTCAATGTGCCGATCAACGACTGGATCGCCCTGCGCGGTTCGTTCATGGTCGACAAGACCGACAGCTACATCGACCAGCGCATGGATCTGTTCGACCTGAACTGGGATACCGACGGTGACGGCAGCTTCACCGGTCCGAACGACGTGCCGGCCGACGGTATCCTGAACACCGACCAGCGCCGCAACCGTCCGGTCGAGGATTCCGATGCCTACGGCAACTCCAACCGCTGGGCCGGTCGCCTGAGCCTGGGTATGAAGCCGACCGAAGACATCGACTGGCTGCTGACCTTCGATCGCTACCGCGACCAGGGCGCCGGCATGATTTCGTTGAAGGACTGCGAAAAAGCCAAAGGCACCTTCTTCGAATGCGACCAACCGCAGTTCTCGGCCAACATCAATGTGCCGGGCGAACTGAACATGACCATCGACACCTGGCGCTCCGAGTTCACGTGGCAGGCCACCGATGAAATCCTGGTCGAGCACCGCATCGCCTATTCCGAAGAAACCCGTTCCCAGGCTTATGACGGTGACGGCGGCGCCTTTGCCGATCCGGACCATCCGGCCTACGGCATCAACCGCGTCTGCTGCGGCGGCTTCGGCTTCCTGATCCGCGACCAGCAGGCCATCATCGATGCCGGCTTTGCGCCGTATGCCCTGTTTCCGTTCGAAGATCTGCAGCTGACCACGCGTTACTCCAACTACGATTCGCTGACCAGCGAACTGCAGATCAAGTCCTCGGGCGATGGTCCGCTGAAGTGGGTGCTCGGCGCCTTCTATCTGCAGGAGAAGAACAATATCCGTTTCGACGTTGAAATCCCGTTCTGCTGCTCCGCCGGTGTTCCGCTGGCGCAGTCCTTCGTGCAGCCGGACCGCCGCGTCGAGTCGGAAGCGCTTTTCGGCCAGCTCGATTACCAGGTGAACGACAAGCTCAACCTCACCGCTGGCTACCGTTACAGCTGGGATAAGAAAAGCGACAAGGGTGGTTCCAACCATGAAACCATCGGTTACTGGGTCAATCCGGCGCTCTTTGATCCCAACAACGCCTTCTGGCATGAAAGCTGGGGCCTGATTGGCATTGCGCCGTATTGGTCCACATCCGGCGGACTCTACCAGGCCGGTAATCTGACCAATAACATGGGCTCGCTGGCCGAAGATTTCATCGACCGCGTGCCGGGCACGGACAATACTTTTGCCGCCAAATGGAGCAAGGGCACCTGGCGCCTCGGCGCCGATTACGAACTCAACGAGAACTGGTTCCTGTACGGTTATGCCGCCACCGGTTACAAGGCCGGCGGTTTCGGCGACAAGGTCAACGTCTGCGATTGCGAAGGCGGCCTGACCGCATTCGCCTACGAGCCGGAAGAAACCACCACCATCGAGGCCGGCTTCAAGGCCCGCCTCGCCGATGGCAAACTGAATCTGCTCGGCAACGTGTTCTTCACCCAATACGACAACATGCAGCGTACCACCTGGGCCGTCGTCGGCAAGTCGCAGGTCAGCAACCGCGACATCGGTACCTTGCTGACCACCAATATCGCGGAAGCCGAAGTGAAGGGTATGGAAATCGAGTTCGATTGGCTGCCGTGGAAAGGCGGTCGTGTCTACGGTTGGTTCACCTACCTGGACGCC
>JAJTGG010000046.1 GCA_021299355.1 Lysobacteraceae bacterium | reverse complement strand
GCGCAGCGCATAGGCCGACAGCAGCTCCTGGGCGCGTGCCAACACGTCGGCTTCACCGCCGACCATCACCGACAGCTTGCCGTTACGCGCACCTTCGACACCCCCGGACACCGGCGCATCCAGAAAAGCGATGCCGGATTCAGCCAGCAGCGCAGCGGCAGCCAACGCGGTTTCGCGGGCGATGGTAGAGTGGTCGATGACCAAGGTACCGGCGGCAAGAACACCGGCAAGATCCCGGCAGCATTGCATCACATCGGCATCCATTGACACGCATAACACCACCGCATCGCATCCGGCGAAATCGGAGGGCGTCATCGCGGCCGTGACGCCGAGTTGTGCCGCCAAGGCTTCGGCCTTCGCCGGCGTGCGATTGCCAACCGCAGCCAGCATGTCCTTGGCGTACAGATGGCCGGCCATCGGCGCACCCATGGCGCCGAGTCCGATGAAGCCGACGCGGTGAATCGCATTCATATCAAGCTCCGTGCAGGGTTTCTTCAAGATAGGTGTAGCCGGTCAGGCCGCTTTCCAGTGCCTCCAGCGCCGCGGCAGAAGCGGCGTCATCGAGGCTGGCATGCTCGACCAGATGGCGGTAGCGCGCACGAAGTTCGTCCACGCGGTAGCCGACATAATCAAGCATCACGTCGGTGGTATCACCTTTGCGCTGGCGCTCGATGCGGTAACCGCCGAGCGCATCCAGACTGACGTTGGCGGTATCGGTATCGCCGAACAGATTATGGATGTCGCCAAGGGTTTCCTGGTAAGCGCCGACCATGAACACGCCCAGACGGTAACTTTCGCCCTGCTTCAGCGCATGCAGCGGCAGCGAATGGCCGAGCGTCTGCGACTGCACATAGGTATCGACCCGTCCATCCGAATCGCAGGTCAGGTCGGCGATGACGCCATGCCGCTCCGGGCGTTCGTCGAGACGTGCGATCGGCATGATCGGGAACACCTGGTCGATTGCCCAGACATCGGGAATGGATTCGAACACGGAAAAATTGACGAAGTATTTATCGACCAGCCGCTCGTCGAGCTCGTCGAGCACCTCGCGGTGACTTTTGTCATCCGGATTCAGCTGCCTGCGCACGGCATGTGCGATGGCATAGAACAGGTCATCGAGCAGGGCGCGGTCGTCGAGACCGAGCTGGCCATGCGCGAACAGGGCCTGTCCTTCGGCAAGATAATGCTGGGCTTCGAGATAGACCTCGAGTGCAGTGCGGCTGTCGATGCTGCGCACCAGATCGCGCAGATGCTTGATGACCAGCGGCTCGCCGGTGCGCGCATCCGGCACATCACCGTCCGGCGCCTGCTCCACTTCGGAAACGTTGACCACCATCATCGCGTGGTGGGCGGTCATCGCGCGGCCCGCTTCGGTGATCATCCGCGGTTCCGGAATGCCGTGTTCTGCGCAGGCTTCCTGCAGAGGCTGGATGAGCGTCTGTGCGAACTGCTCGAGACGGTAATTGATCGAACAGGCACCGCGTGAGCGCGTACCCTCATAATCGACGCCCAGGCCACCGCCGGAATCCATGAAGCGGATCATACAGCCGGCTTTGCTCAGCTCGACGAAATAACGCACGGCTTCGCGCATGCCGGCGGCGATGTCGCGCAGATTGGAAATCTGCGAGCCCATGTGGAAATGCAGGAGCTGCAGGCACTCAAGCTGGCCGGCGGCACGCAGGCGCGCGACCAGATCCAGCACCTGCCGGGGTGACAGGCCGAATTTGGCTTTATCGCCGCCGGAGTTCTGCCACTTGCCGGCACCGAGCGTGGACAGGCGCAGACGCACGCCGATGCCCGGCATGACGCCGAGCTTGGCCGCTTCCTGCAGGATCATGTCGAGCTCCGAGGGCTTCTCAACCACGATGGTGGTGTCGAAACCGAGCTGCTTGCCGAGCAGGGCCAGATGGATGAACTCGCGGTCCTTGTAGCCGTTGCAGACGATGACGCTGCCGGGCTTGGCCAGGCCGAGTACCGCCATCAACTCCGGTTTGGAGCCGGCCTCCAGACCGAACTGTTCGTTGCCCGCGGAGGCCAGCACGCCGGCCACGCCGAAATGCTGATTGACCTTGATTGGGTATACCGCGGTGTAACCGCCTTTGTAGCCGAGATGGCCCATGCCGGCATTGAACGCGCGCTGCATGGCCTGCAACCGGTGCGGCAGGATATCGGCGAAGCGCAGCAGCAGCGGCAGCTTGACGCCATCGGCGCAGGCGCGCTCGATCAACTCGGGTATCGGCAGACGCGGACCTTCGGGACCGAGCGGCTGCGCGCATACGCGGCCGCGATTGTCGACATCGAAATAGCCTTCCGACCAGAACGGCAGGGAATACAGCTGTTTGGCATCGTCGACCGACCAGGCGTTCATGGGCAGGAATCCTCGTTTGGGACGCGTATTGTACCCCCCGGGGCCGGTTATCGGATACAATGCGCCTCACTTTTTACCGCCTTCAGGACGCATCCGCCATGGCAGAATCCACCTGGTTTTACGAGAACTTCGAGCACACCGGATCGGCCATCGGTTTCCGTATCACACGCAAGCTGGATGAGGTGCAGTCACCGTTCCAGAAGATCGAGATTTTCGAAACCACCGATTTCGGCAACCTGATGGTGATCGACGGCGCGATGATGGTCAGCACGCGCGAGAACTTCTTCTATCACGAGATGATGTCGCACGCCCCGATCTACACCCATGCGGCACCGAAAAACATCGTCATCATCGGCGGCGGCGACTGTGGCACCCTGCGCGAATGCCTCAAGCATGCCGAGGTCGAAAGCGTCGTCCAGTGCGACATCGATGAGCAGGTCACCCGCATGGCCGAGAAATACTTCCCGGAGCTGTGCGAGAGCAATACCGACCCGCGCGCCACCGTGATGTTCGACGACGGCATCGCGTACATGCTGAACGCCGCACCCGGCAGCATCGACATCATCATCGTCGATTCGACCGACCCGGTCGGCCCGGCCGAAGGCCTGTTCAACCGTGCTTTCTATGAAAACTGCTTCAAGGCGCTGCGTCCCGATGGCCTGCTGGTGCAGCAGAGCGAATCGCCGCTGGCACTGATGGACCTGATCCGGGACATGATCGGTGCGATGTCCGATGCCGGCTTCCGCGGTTTCCGTACCCTGCCCTTTCCGCAGCCCTGCTACCCAACCGGCTGGTGGAGCTGCACCATCGCCGCCAAGAACGGCCGCGACCTGGCCGCTTTCCGCAGCGATGACGCGGCCGCAAAGACCTTCACTACCGAGTACTACAATGCCGGCGTCCATTACGGCGCACTGCTGCAACCGGAATTCCTCCGGCGCGCCCTGAAACAAAGCTGAATAAAAAAGCCCCGTATGCCAGGGGAAGCATACGGGGCCAGGGTTTAAAGAAGGTGGCCGGGGAAAGCCAATCTCCTTCGGATGTCCCAGGGGAGAGACAACCAACAAGCCTTGCGCTTGTTAGGTGTATTTAATCACAAAAATGGTTAATGCCCAGTCAATCAGGGTCCGGAACTGTGAACTATTTGTGAACTTTTCCGGCACCGGTTAATGCGACTGATTCCAGTTGGCCCCGGTACCGGCCTCGACCAACAGCGGCACCTTCAGCACGGCCGCCGCCTCCATACGCGCCTTGACCTCGACCAGCATCTGCGGTACGAAATCGGCATCGGCTTCGAACACCAGCTCATCGTGGACCTGCATCAGCATCAGCGCCTGCCGGCGGTGACCGTTAATCCAGCCGGCGACATCGATCATCGCCCGCTTGATGATGTCGGCGGCGGTACCCTGCATCGGGGCATTGATGGCGGCACGCTCGGCACCAGAACGCTGGGCGGCGTTGCGCCCGTTGATTTCATTCAGGTAAAGCCGGCGACCGAAAACCGTCTCGACATAGCCATCGGCCTTGGCCTTGGCACGGGTGTCGTCCATGTAGATCCGCACGCCCGGATAGCGGCTGAAATACAGGCTGATGTAATCGGCAGCTTCATTGCGGCCAATGCCAAGCTGGCGCGCCAGACCGAAGGCGCTCATGCCGTACATCAGCCCGAAGTTGATGGCTTTCGCGGCGCGGCGCTGATCGGTGCTGACTTCCGCCAACGGCACGCTGAATACCTCCGCGGCCGTGGCCCGATGCACGTCCTGGCCGGAGCCGAAGGCCGCAAGCAATCCCGCGTCATCAGACAGATGCGCCATGATGCGCAGCTCGATCTGGGAGTAGTCGAACGACAGAATCCGGCGGCCCGGTGGCGCGATGAAGGCCTCGCGGATCTTGCGGCCGTCTTCGGTGCGGATCGGGATGTTCTGCAGATTCGGATCACTGGAGCTCAGCCGGCCGGTGGCGGCGCCGGCCATGTGGTAGCTGGTATGTACGCGGCCCGTCCGGGGATTGACCATCTGCGGCAGTTTGTCGGTGTAGGTGCTGCGCAACTTGGCCATGCCGCGGTAGTCGAGGATCAGACGCGGCAGTTCGTGCTCGTCGGCAATGGCTTCCAGCGCTTCCTCGTTGGTGGATGGCGCACCGGTCGGGGTTTTCAGTTTGGCCTCGAGGCCGAGTTCATCGAACAGCAGCGCTCCGAGCTGTTTGGGCGAGTCCAGATTGAAATGCCGCCCGGCGATTTCATAGGCCGCATTCTGCACCTGCAACATGCGTGCCGACAGGTCGGTGCTCTGGCGCCGCAGCAACGCAGTGTCAACCAGCACGCCGTTCTCCTCGATGTCGCACAGGATCTGCTGCAGCGGGATTTCCATGTTGCGGTACAGCGCTTCGAGCGTCGGCGTCTGTTGTAACTGCGCCGCGAAATGCTGTTGCAGACGCAAAGTGATGTCGGCGTCTTCGGCGGCATAGCGGGTGGCATCATCAATGGCGACCTGCGAAAACGGAATCTGCTTGGCGCCTTTGCCGGCAACATCGCTGTAGGCGATGGTCTGGTAACCCAGATAATTCAGCGCCATCGAATCCATGTCATGCCGTGCGCGGCCGGCATTGAGTACGAATGACGCCAAAAGGGTATCTTCGCGCAGACCCTGCACGGCGATACCGCAGCGGTTCAGTACATGCAGGTCGTATTTTCCGTTCTGCGCACACTTGCCCTTGCCGGCATCGGTCAGCAGCGGCGTCAGGCGTTGCAGCGCGTCGGCCATCGGCAGCTGCGACGGTGCACCGGGATAATCATGTGCCAAGGGAATGTACCAGGCCGCCCCGGGCTCAACCGCAAAACTCAGGCCGACCAGATTGGCCTGCATCGGATCGAGTGAATCGGTTTCGGTATCGAAACAGACCAGCTCGGCGGCATTCAGCGTAGCCAGCATAGCGTCGAACGCCGCCCAGTCCAGCACGGCGGTATATTCGCCAGGCTTTGCTTCAGGCAACAGAACGGGCGGTGCGTCGGATTCTGTAGAGCTGGCAGCTTTCTGTGCTGAAGACGGCGAGGCGGCAGCGCTCTGGAGCTCTTTCAGCGCCTGCTTGAAACCGAAGCGCGAATATAGCGCGGACAAATCGTCCTGATGCGGCGGCAACTGCAGCAGTTGGGTGTAATCCTGTTCCAGCGGAACATCGGTTTTGATGGTCACCAGGGTGCGGTTCAACGGCAGGATCGGCAGTGCCGTACGCAGGTTCTCGCCGATCTTGCCGGTGAATTTTTCGGCATTGGCGATGACCTTCTCCAGCGTGCCGTATTCAGCCAGCCACTTCGCGGCGGTTTTAGGTCCGCATTTTTCGACGCCTTTGACGTTATCGACGGCATCGCCCATCAGTGCCAGAAAGTCGATGATCTGGTCGGGGCGCACGCCGAATTTCTCCGGCACGCGTTTTTCATCGGTCACGCTGCCGGTCATGGTATTGGTCAGGGTGATGTGCGGTCCGACCAGCTGCGCGAAATCCTTGTCACCGGTGGAAATCACCACGTCCACACCGTCCTTTGCCGCCTGCAGGGCATAGGTGCCGATGACATCGTCGGCCTCGACGCCCGACACGCGGATCACCGGCAGGCCGAGGGCCTGCACGATGGCGATCATCGGTTCAACCTGTGCGCGCAGATCATCGGGCATGGCGGCGCGGTTGGCTTTGTAATCGGGATACAGTGCATCGCGAAAGGTCGGGCCGGGCGCATCCAGCACGAAGGCGATGTATTCGGCATTTTCCTTCAGGCTGCTTTTAAGCATGTTGACGATGCCGAACAGTGCGCCGGTCGGTGTGCCATCGCTGGCGGTCAAGGGCGGCAGCGCATGGAAGGCGCGGTACAGATAGGACGAGCCGTCGATGAGGACGAGTTTGGGCATGACCGGAATCCTTCGTGATTCCGGTTATTATGCCACTTGAATGCCGGTTTCCTTGCAGGGAGCCGAATCAGGCCGCCTGCAGTTTCGCATAGGCCAGCACCAGCCACTTGCTGCCGGCTGCGCTGAAGTTCACCTGCACGCGCGCATGTGCGCCCGAGCCTTCGAACTGCATGATCACGCCCTCGCCGAAACTGGCGTGGCGCACGCTCTGGCCGAGTCGGAACACCCCGGTGTCCTCGCCCAACGAATGGGATGAGGCATATTCGGAGCTGTTGCCATAACGCGTGGTTTTCGGGCGGATGGCGTGAATCAGTTTTTCGGGAATCTCGCGAATGAAGCGCGAGGGGGTGCCATACATTTCCATGCCGTGCAGGCGCCGGGTTTCGGCATAGGTCAACGTCAGTTTCTCGCGGGCGCGGGTGATGCCGACATAAGCGAGCCGTCGTTCTTCCTCGAGCCGGTTGGCTTCATCCAGGGAACGCGCCGAGGGAAACAATCCTTCTTCCACGCCGACCAGGAACACGAAAGGAAACTCCAGACCTTTTGCGCTGTGCAGGGTCATTAGCTGCACGCCGTCCACACCTTCTTCCACCTGGCCTTCACCGGCCTCGAGCGCGGCATAAGCTAGAAACGCACTGAGTTCACTGGTGGACTCTTCCTCGTCGGGCACGATGCGCCGCGAGAAGCGGCTGGCCACCGAGACCCATTCATCGAGGTTGTCGACGCGTGAATCGAGCTCGCCCTTCGATTCCTTGCCGTAATGCAGGCGCAGCCCGGATTGCTCCAGGATGATATCGAACAGTTCGTACAGTTCGATACCGTCGCGGCTGTTGCGGATGCTGTCGACCAGCTCCTGGAAAGCGGCCAAGGCATTCTTGGCGCGTCCGTTCAGAGCGGACGATTCGCGGATCAAGGCCGAAGCGCGCCACAGCGACAGTGCCGAATCGCGCGCCATCCGACGCAGTTCATCCAGCGTACGGTCGCCGATGCCGCGCGGCGGCGTATTGACCGCGCGTTCGAACGCAGCATCATCATCGGGATTGGATACCAGCCGCAGATAGGCCATGGCATCCTTGATTTCCATGCGCTCGAAAAAGCGCTGGCCGCCGTACACCCGGTACGGCAGCGCATTCGACAACAACTGTTCTTCGATGGCACGTGACTGGGCGTTGTTGCGGTACAGCACGGCACACTCGGAAGCACTGTGTCCGTTCTGGATCAGCTGCTGGATCTGCGCCACCACATATCGAGCCTCATCCACTTCATTGAACGCGGTATACAGTTCGATCAGTGCGCCGTCACGGTCATCGGTCCATAGTTTCTTGCCCAGGCGTTCCGGATTGTGCGCGATCACCGCATTGGCGGCAGCCAGGATGTTGCCGGTGGAGCGGTAATTCTGCTCCAGCCGGATGGTGCGCGCGCCGGGATAGTCGTCGAGGAACTTCTGCATGTTGCCGACCTGCGCGCCGCGCCAGCCGTAAATCGACTGATCGTCATCGCCGACAACGAATACCTGACCGCGTTCACCGGCAAGCAGGCGGATGAAGGCGTACTGCACGTTGTTGGTGTCCTGGAATTCGTCGACCAGGATCTGGCTGAAACGCTGCCGGTAGTGTTCCAGCAGCGCAGGCGTTTTCAGCAGGGTTTCATGCGCGCGCAATAGAATCTCGGCGAAATCCACCAAGCCGGAACGCTGGCAGCGGATTTCATACTCTTCATACACCTGCAGCTGCGCCCGGGTGTAGGCATCGCCCATCGCAATTTGAATGGCCGCCGGGCGCCGGCCGGCATCCTTCTGGGCATTGATCCACCACACCAGTTGCTTGGGTGGAAAGCGGGTATCGTCCAGCTGCAGATCGGTGACCACACGCTTGATCATGCGCAGCTGGTCGTCGGCATCGAGCACCTGGAAGCTTTCCGGCAACACAGCGTCCTGCCAGTGCAGACGCAGCAGCCGGTGTGCGATGCCGTGGAAGGTCCCAACCCACATGCCGCGCGCACCGTCCGGCAGCAATGCGGCGATTCGGGTGCGCATTTCGGCGGCGGCTTTGTTGGTGAAGGTCACCGCCAGAATGCGGTACAGCGGAGTATCGAAAAACTGATTCAACCAACCGATGCGGTGGGTCAGCACCCGGGTTTTTCCGGAACCGGCGCCGGCCAGCACCAGATACGGACCGGGCTCGGCGCAGACGGCCTCGCGTTGCGCCGGATTCAGGGCATCAATGAGGCCGGAGACATCCATTACTTGCCGCTGACGCGTTTGACGCCGGGCAGTCGCAGCACGTAATCAGCGCCCATAAAGCGCGACGGGGTGTAGAAGCCGCCGATCGGACGCTGCGCGGCCATCAGCTTGGCGACGATGCCGAGCGCGGCCAACACCGTCAGCGTATAACCGTTCGGGGTTTTCAGAATGGCGCTGACCTGACGGCCGGCGGCATCGGTGGCTTCACCCCAGATCCAGGTTTCGGCATCCTTGCGTTTTTCCTCGGACGGGCCACGCACTTTACGGCCGACCTGCGACTTGAGAAAGGCCTGAATCGGTGCAAAGCCCAGCAAGGGTCCGAGCCCGCGGATGCGGCGCAGCTGGGCGACGGTCGACGGCGGCACGCACATGTAGACCTCGATGTTCGGAATGCCGGTCGAGATGTTGGCGGTGTAGACATCGCCCCAGGGAATGGTCATGGCCAGACGCGCTTCGCCGTTCTTGTCGAAGCTGCGGGTCTTCCAGGCCAGCGGCACGTTGGTCATCGCGCCGTTGATGCGGGCACGGCCGCCTTTGCCCAAGCCCTCGACCGCGGTTTTGGCAGTGCCCGGGCTCGGGCCGCCGGGTGCATCGAAGGCCAAGACCAGCGATTCGGCGGTCGGCAATTCCAGTTTCAGGATGGCGGCCAGACAATCGGTCGGCACCACATCGAAGCCGGCGCCGGGCAGCACCACGATACCGCGCTGCTGCGCTTCGGCATCCAAGCCGTGGCAGTCCGCGAACACATCGATCTCGCCGGTGATGTCGAGGTAATGTGCGCCGACGGCAAGGCAAGCACGCACCATTGGCAGTGCCGTTTTGGAAAACGGTCCGGCGCAATGAAGCACCAGATCGATGCCGCGCAGGCCCATCTCGACCGCAGCGGGTTTATCCAAGCCGAACACACGTGCCGGCAAGCCGTACTGCGCAGCCATCGGCTCGATGGCATCGCGGGAACGACCGGCCAGCACCGGGCGCAGTCCGCGGCGCAGGGCTTCTTCCACCATCAAGCGCCCGGTGTAGCCGTTGGCGCCGTAAATCATCCACTCCATCAGTGCGCTCCGAGTGTCATGTTACGGGACAGTTTCATCAGTTCCTTGAAGTAACGCTCCGGCAGGAAACGTTTGAGGCGCCAGAGCATCGGTTCGCGTTTGGTCGGCAAGATCAGGAAGCGGCGTTTGTTGATGTCGGCGAAAATCCGGTCAGCGACCTGATCGAGGCTGTCGGGCGAACGGTCCATCATTTTCTGACCGAGGTGTTTGATTTTTTCGGTACCGACCGTGCTCTGCATCAGATTGGTTTTAAAGAAGGCCCCGCGAAACTGGCGGTGCTGACCACATGGCCGGAGCCGCGTTGCAGCATCGCCGGCAAAAACAGTTTGGTGCCGCGCACAACACTCAGCACATTGACTTCCCATAAGTGCCGCCATTCGCTGATCGGCGCTTCCAGCACATCGCCGCCGGAGGCGATGCCGGCGTTGTTGATCAGCACATCGGGCACGCCCCAGTTGGCCAACACCGATTCGGCCAAGGCATCCATCGCATCATCGCTGCCGACATCGGCGGCATAGGCGGCATGGCCTTCGCCGGTCAAGGTCGCCATCGTGGCCTGCACGCGGTCGAGGTGGATGTCGACGCAGGCCACCTGCGCACCGGCGGCGGCGAAACGATGTGCCAAGGCCTGACCCAGGCCGCTTCCGGCACCGGTAATGAGGACGCGTTGCGGAGACTTCACGGGCAACTCCTTCGGGTATGATAGTTTTCTATTGTATGCGCTTGGCATCCGGACGGAGTGAAAAACCATGGCTGATTTGTTCGATCTGACCGGCAAGACCGCGCTGATCACCGGCGCCTCGCGCGGCATCGGTGAGGCCATCGCCCATCTGCTGGCCCACTACGGCGCCCACGTAATCTGCACCAGCCGCAAACGGGACGGCTGCCAGGCCGTAAGTGACGCCATCCGCGCCAAAGGCCTACAGGCCGAAGCCGCCGCCATGCACATCGGCGATACCGCCGCCATCGATGCCGTGTTCGACACGCTGGCCGCACAGGGCCGCACGGTGGACATTCTGGTCAATAACGCCGCCGCCAACCCGTATTACGGCCCGCTACTGGACATGGACCTGCGCAGCTTCGAGAAAATCCTGGAAGTGAACCTGCGCGGCTATTTCTACAGCAGCCAGCGCGCCGCACGGCAGATGGCCGGCGGCGGCGCCATCGTCAATATCGCCTCGGTCAATGCCGAGCGTCCGGTACCGGACCAGGCCGCGTATTCGATGACCAAAGCCGGCATCGTCAACCTGACCCAGGGCTTTGCCAAGGAACTGGCGCCGCGTGGCATCCGCGTCAATGCCGTGTTGCCAGGCCTGACTGACACCCATTTCGCATCGGCCATCACCCAGGACGCCAAACTGATGAAGCTGATGACCCAGTTGATTCCGATGGCGCGCGCCGGTGAGCCGGCCGAAATCGCCCCGGCCGTGTTGTTTTTAGCCAGCAACGCCGCCAGCTACGTGACCGGCACCACACTCACCGT
>JAJTGG010000011.1 GCA_021299355.1 Lysobacteraceae bacterium | reverse complement strand
CAGCAGCGCCAACTCTTCGGCATGTTTTTCCAGAAGAAGTGCGAACTTCTGCAGGGTTTTCTTGCGGTGTACCGGGGAGGTTTCAGACCACGCGCCGGCTTCGAAAGCGCGACGGGAAGCGCTGACCGCACGGTGGATGTCCTCGGCTTCGCATTCGGCAATCTGTGCGCGGCACTGGCCGTCCATCGGGCTGACGCAGCCAAAGGTTTTACCGGAAGCGGCATCGACATAGGCGCCGTCGATGAATGCCTGGGTTCGGATGGTGAGGGCTGCAGCTTTGGCTTCCCACTCAGCGCGGGTGAGTTTTTTAGACATGGAACGTTCTCGTTTCTCGTGAATTAGAAAGTGGCCGGCGTATTGGCGCTGACCAAAATGGCATCCTGCTTGCCGACATTGCGGAAGCGGTGTGGTGTTTTGCTCTCGAAATAATAGGCGTCGCCCGGGCCAAGCACGCGGATCTGGTCGCCCACGGTCAGCTCGATTTCGCCCTGGATGATGACGCCGCCCTCCTCGCCTTCGTGCAGCAACATTTCCTTGCCGGTGTCCGAGCCGGGCGGCATGACCTCGCGCAGAATACACATCTGACGCTGGGGCCTGTTCTGACCAACCAGATAGTAATGGATATCACCGTTACCCACGTCAATCTGTTCTTCTCTGCCGTAAAACGGAGAGTCATCGGCATCATGAAGGAGATGGTGCTGTTGGTGACCCCGACCCGTTTGGCCAGCTCGCGCTGGCTCAATCCCTTCTTGTTCCGGACTTCCTGAAGGCGTAAACCGATATCCATGGGGTCTGCTTGGAGTGTCAATTGTGATGTTGAATATTTAACACTTTCCGCATTTAAGGTCAATCTTTATGTAAATATAATTTACAAAACGGGGGATTGTAAAATTTATTCAACACTGTATAGTATCGCTCAACAGCCAAAATCGTGACCGCCATGAACGATAAAACCTCCTATCATCAACATTATAAGAGTCAGGCAACGCAAGCTCCCGAGCAGATGGACGCGTTCTGGATGCCCTTCTCGGCCAACCGTCAATTCAAACATCAGCCCCGGCTTCTGGCCAGCGCCGAAGGCATGTATTACCAGAGCACCGACGGTCGGCAAATTCTGGATGGAACCGGCGGTCTCTGGTGCTGTAACGCCGGCCATGGCCGTCAGCGCATCATTGATGCCGTGCAGCAGCAGATTGCGACGCTGGATTTCGCACCGACCTTCCAAATGGGCCACCCGTTGCCCTTCATTCTGGCTGAGCGCCTTGCCGCCATCGCCCCCGACACCCTGAACCATGTGTTTTTTACCAACTCCGGCTCGGAATCGGTGGATACCGCCCTGAAAATCGCTTTGGCCTACCACCGCGCCCGCGGCGAAGGTCAGCGCACCCGCTTGATCGGGCGGGAAAAAGGCTATCACGGGGTTGGATTCGGCGGGATATCGGTTGGTGGCCTCCCGAACAACCGCAAATGGTATGGCAATGGATTGTCCGGTGTTGACCACCTGCGGCATACCCTGGACATTGGCCGGAATGCGTTCAACCGTGGCCTACCCCAGCATGGCTTGGAATTGGCTGAGGACCTCGAGCGTTTGGTCGCACTTCACGATGCCAGCACCATAGCTGCGGTCATCATCGAGCCGATCGCCGGCTCCGCGGGCGTGATCATCCCGCCGGATGGCTACTTAAAGCGAATTCGAGAAATATGCGATAAGTATGGAATATTGTTGATATTTGATGAGGTCATTACGGGATATGGCCGCGTCGGCAAGGCCTTCGCCGCGCAACGCTTCGATGTCACTCCTGACCTGATCACCACCGCCAAAGGCCTCAGCAACGGCTGCGTTCCCATGGGCGCCGTGTTCATCGCCGACAAGGTCCATGAAGCCTTCATGACTGGCCCGGAGAATATGATTGACCTGTTCCATGGCTACACCTATTCCGGCCACCCGCTGGCCTGCGCCGCCGCCCTGGCCACCCTCGACATTTATGCCGAGGAAAACCTGTTCGAAAAAGCCATCAGCCTGGAACAGTACTGGGAAGATGCCATCCATCAGCTCAAGGGCCTGCCGAATGTCATCGACATCCGCAACTTCGGCCTGATCGGCGCCATCGAGCTCGCACCGCGAGATGGCAAGCCCGGCACCCGTGCTTATGAGGTGTTCACCAAATGCTTCCACGAAAAAGACGTGCTGATCCGCGTTACCGGTGATGTCATCGCCCTGTCACCGCCGCTGATTCTGGAAAAAGAGCATATCGACACCCTGTTCTCGAAAATCGCCGACGCGATCCGCGAAACCGCTTAAAATCACCCCACTTCAAGTAACCCGGAGTTCCCCATGCTTATCGGCGTCCCGAAAGAAATCAAAAACCACGAATACCGCATCGGCCTTACCCCGTCCGGCGCCCGCGAACTGATCGC
This sequence comes from Lysobacteraceae bacterium, assembly GCA_021299355.1. Taxonomy (GTDB): domain Bacteria; phylum Pseudomonadota; class Gammaproteobacteria; order Xanthomonadales; family Xanthomonadaceae; genus Arenimonas. The sequence continues at coordinate 36,628 of JAJTGG010000011.1, read as the reverse complement.
CAACGGCCACAAGGTCATGGTCCAGCGCGATGGCGGCAAGTCCATCGGACTGACCAACGAACAGTACGAAAAAGCCGGTGCCGAAATGCGCCGAGATGATCATTAAGGTCAAGGAACCGCAGCCAGTGGAATGCGCCATGCTGCGCCCTGGTCAGATCCTCTACACCTACCTGCATCTGGCACCCGATCCGGAACAGACCAAGGCTCTGATTGCTTCCGGCTGTACTGCCATCGCCTATGAAACCGTGACTGACCGCAAGGGCGGTCTGCCGCTGCTGGCCCCGATGTCCGAAGTGGCCGGGCGCATGTCGATACAGGCCGGCGCGCATGCGCTGGAAAAAGCCCAAGGCGGCTCGGGTGTGCTACTGGGCGGCGTACCGGGCGTGAAACCGGCGGAAGTGCTGGTCATCGGTGGTGGCGTGGTCGGTATCAATGCCGCGCGCATGGCCATGGGCATGGGCGCGCACGTCACTATTCTCGACCGTTCCTTGGACCGTCTGAAATATCTGGACGAGCTGTATGGCGACCGCATTACCACCATCTATTCGACCCATGACGCCATCGAAGAACGTCTGCCTGACACCGATCTGGTCATCGGCGCCGTGCTGATCCCCGGCGCGGCCGCACCGAAACTGGTGTCGCGCGAACAATTGAAATTGATGCGTCCCGGCTCGGTGCTGGTCGATGTCGCCATCGATCAAGGCGGTTGCTTTGAAACTTCGAAAGCCACCACCCACCAGAACCCGACCTATGAAGTCGATGGCGTCATTCACTACTGCGTGGCCAACATGCCGGGCGGCGTGGCGCGCACGTCCACCTTCGCACTGACCAACGCCACCCTGCCTTTCGCCGTACAAATCGCCAACAAGGGGGCAAAAGCGGCGCTGCTCGCCGACGAGCACCTGCTCAACGGCCTGAACGTGCATGCCGGCAAAATCACCTACAAGGCGGTTGCCGACGACCTGGGTTATGCCTATGTGTCCGCTGCCGATGCCCTGAACGCCTGATCGGAACAACGCCATGACCGCCACCATTGCCCATTTCATCAACGGTAAAGCTGTATTCGGTAACAGCAGCCGCAGCGCCGAGGTGTACAATCCGGCCACCGGCGCGGTCACCGGACGCGTGGCCTTGGCAGACAAAGGCGATGTGGAGGCTGCTATCGCCTCCGCGCAGGCCGCCTTTCCGGCCTGGGCCGCGACCACGCCGCTGGCCCGGGCGCGGGTCATGTTCAAATTCAAGCAGCTGCTCGAAGATCACGCCGATGAAATCGCACTGGCCATCACCCATGAGCACGGTAAGGTGTTCTCCGATGCCAAAGGCGAATTGACCCGCGGCTTGGAAGTGGTCGAATTCGCCTGCGGCATTCCGCATCTGGTCAAAGGCGAGCATTCTATGAACGTCGGCACCGGCGTCGATTCCTACAGCGAATACGCGCCCTTGGGCGTGGTCGCGGGCATCACGCCGTTCAATTTTCCGTGCATGGTGCCGATGTGGATGTTTCCGATTGCCATTGCCTGCGGCAATACCTTCATCCTCAAACCTTCGGAACGCGATCCGACCCCGACCTTGATCCTGGCCCGCCTGCTGAAAGAGGCCGGTCTGCCGGACGGCGTGTTCAATGTCGTGCATGGCGACAAACTGGCGGTTGATGTTCTGCTTGATGATCTGCGCGTGCAGGCGATCAGCTTCGTCGGATCCACCCCGATTGCCGAATACATCTATTCCCGCGGCAGCGCTGCCGGAAAGCGCGTACAGGCACTGGGTGGCGCCAAGAACCACATGGTCATCATGCCGGATGCCGATATGGATCAGGCCGCCAACGCATTGCTCGGCGCCGGCTATGGTTCGGCCGGTGAACGCTGCATGGCCATTTCGGTCGCGGTCTGCGTCGGCGATGCCGCTGCCGAAGCCTTGATTGCCAAGCTCAAACCGATGGTCGCCAGCCTGCGCGTCGGCCCGGGCGATAAAGACAATCCGGACATGGGCCCGCTGGTGACCTGCCAGCACCGCGACAAAGTCAAAGGCTACATCGACACCGGCGAATCCGAAGGCGCTGAACTGCTGGTGGATGGACGCGGCCTGAAAGTTACCGGTCATGAAGATGGCTTCTACCTCGGCGGCACCCTGTTCGACCGTGTCACTCCGGAAATGACCATTTACAAAGAGGAAATTTTCGGGCCGGTGCTGTGTATCGTCCGCGTGCCGGATTTCAACACGGCCTGCCGCCTGATCAGTGACCACGAATACGGCAACGGTACCGCCATTTTCACCCGCGACGGCGATGCCGCGCGTCAATTCAGCCACAGCATCCAGGTCGGCATGGTCGGGGTCAACGTTCCCATCCCCGTTCCCATGGCATTCCACAGCTTCGGGGGCTGGAAACGCTCCCTGTTCGGGCCCTTGCACATGCATGGCACTGACGGGGTCCGTTTCTATACCCGTTTGAAGACCATCACCGCCCGTTGGCCGACCGGCATCCGCGCCGGTGCCGAGTTCAGCATGCCGACAATGAAGTAAACTGAATTGCACATGAGATGCTGGGATTGTTTGCAGCCAATCGCCAATGACCATACTTCCCGTGACCGGCATGCGATAGACTGTAGGTCTGCATAACGCACGGTCATTGCATGCTTTCCTGGTTCGAACGCCTCGTCCCCCCGTTCCCTGATGGTCCTCCGGATCAGCCCCCGGAAGGCTTCTTCGCGTTCATCTGGAGCGCCACACAAGGCATTCGCGGTCTGATCCTGTTGCTGGCGATTCTGACGGCCCTGATCGGAGCTTTTGAAGCCCTCTTGTTTGCCATGCTCGGCAATATCGTGGACTGGCTGAGCAAAGTGCCGCCGCATCTGCTGTGGCAACAGGAAAAGCGCAACATTATTCTGCTGACTGCCGTGCTGTTGGCCAGCCCACTGCTCATTGCCGCACAGGCGCTGGTGAAATACCAGGCCCTGAACGGCAACTTTGCCATGCGTCTGCGCTGGAACTTCCACCGGCATCTGCTGGGCCAGAGCATGTCCTTTTTTCAGGATGAATTCTCCGGACGCGTCTCGGCCAAGATGATGCAGACCGCCCTCGCCGTGCGCGATGCGGTCATGATCGTAACCGACATCCTGGTGTTCGTCATGATCTACTTCCTGACCATGACCCTGGTCGCCGGCAGTTTTGACCGGCAGCTGCTGTTGCCGTTCTTCGGCTGGCTGATTCTGTATGTCCTGACGCTCATGTATTTTGTTCCCCGTCTTGGCCGTGCAGCCAGTGCGCAGGCCGACGCACGCAGCCTCATGAGTGGCAGGGTTACGGACGCCTACAGCAACATCGCCACGGTCAAGCTGTTCTCGCATAACCAGCGCGAAGCGCTCTATGCCAAACAGTCCATGCAGGAGTTTCTTGCCACGGTCTACCGGCAGATGCGTCTGGTCACCGGCTTTGAAATCGTCAATCACATCCTCGGTATCGCCCTCATTCTCGCAACCGCAGGTGCGACACTGTGGCTTTGGAGCACGAATGCCGTTGGCATCGGCGCGGTCGCCGCCGCCACGGCCATGGCCCTGCGCCTGAACGGCGTATCGCACTGGATCATGTGGGAGATGGCCAACCTGTTCGAAAACATCGGTACCGTCCAGGACGGCATCGGCGCATTGTCACGTCCGGTGGCTATCCGCGATGTGCCGGATGCGCCGAATCTGCAGGTCGGTCGCGGCGAAATCACATTTACACATCTCGATTTCAGTTATGTGCCCGGAAAGCCGGTTGTATCCGATTTCAATCTGAGAATCCGGGCGGGAGAAAAAATCGGGCTGATTGGACGCAGCGGCGCCGGTAAATCAACCATCGTCAATCTGCTTCTTCGGTTTTACCAAGCCCCAGCAGGCAGCATCCACATCGATGGCCAGGACATCGGCCAGGTGACCCAGGAATCTCTGCGTCGGCAGATCGGCATGGTCACACAGGACACCTCGCTGCTGCACCGATCGGTCCGCGATAATCTGCTTTACGGCCGACCGGATGCGGATGAAAGCGCTATGCGTCAAGCCGCGCGCAATGCCGAAGCCGAGGAATTCATTCTCGGTCTGAATGATGCGAAAGGCCGCACCGGCTATGACGCCCATGTTGGCGAGCGCGGCGTGAAGCTCTCCGGCGGCCAGCGCCAGCGCATCGCCATTGCGCGTGTCATGCTCAAGGATGCCCCTATTCTCCTGCTGGACGAGGCCACCAGCGCCCTGGATTCGGAAGTGGAAAGCGTGATCCAGCGTGACCTCTACCGGTTGATGGAAGGCAAAACCGTCATCGCCATCGCCCACCGCCTGTCCACCATCGCCGCGATGGACCGGCTGATCGTGATGGATCAGGGTCGAATTGTTGAAACTGGTAGCCATGCCGATCTGATAGCCATGAATGGGCTGTATGCGCGCCTATGGTCGCATCAAAGCGGTGGGTTCCTGATCGACACCGATGAGGCAACATGAGGCCGCCAAATTTTTTTCTCAGTGATATAACCTGCAGATTAAACTGATCTAATCGAAATCAGTGCCATCACGCGGTTTGCACAAAGATTTGGTACGATTTATCCATACCTTAAATCAAGGATTTCGCCATGAAAGACGTAGACACCAAAAAAGCCATCAAACTTCTCAATGAAATCATGGAATTCGAACTTTCCGGGGTTGTCCGCTATACCCACTATTCCCTGATGGTATTCGGCTACAACCGGATTCCGATCGTAAGCTGGCTGAAAGGAAATGCGGACGAGAGCTTGGCGCATGCCTACAAAGCCGGCGAACTGGTCACCATGCTCGGCGGCCATCCGTCCTTGAAAATCGGTCCGCTCCTTGAAACGGAGCAGCATAATATCGGCGATATTCTCCGGGAAAGCCTGGAACACGAGAAAAAGGCCGGCCAGTGCTATTACAAATTACTCAAGCTCGTTGAAGGGAAATCGGTGGTGCTTGAGGAATACGCCCGCGAGATGATTTACCAGGAAGAACTGCATCTGGATGAAGTCAACAAGATGCTTCGCGCCCCCGGCGATATCAAGCCTTTCAAACACTGATCTGAATCAGGACCGCGACGGCTCTCCCCAATCGCCCATCAGGGCGATGTAGAGCAGTTTTTCAAATTCCGGGATGAAGCGCTGGATGACCGCATCCGGGTCGGGTATCAGTTTCGCATCGGCAATCAGTCCAAAATGGACGTTTCCGTTGTAGCTGAGGATACTGACGCCCATTCCGATAGACCCGGTCTGTGGCACCCAGAACATCTGTTCCTTGATTTTTTCACCGGCCAGATAAAGCGGCATCTGCGGCCCCGGGACATTGGTCGCGACCGTGGTCGCCTTTCGGCTGAATATCTCGAAGGCCAGATTCTGCAGCACGGGAGGCGCCATGCCCAGAGCGGCCAGCAGGCCATAGACCACCACGGCCTGGCGCGACTGCTTGAGCTGTTTCATGCTTTCCACCACACGGACCAGACGCAGCACGGGGTGGATTTCACCGATCGGCAGGTCCAAAAAGACCAGGCCGAAATGATTTCCCAGTTTCTTGGCGTGTTCCAGCGGTCGCAGATTCACCGGCACTGTGGCACGGATGGTGACACCATCGATACGCTCGCCGCGCTCGACCATATAGCTGCGCAGCGCACCTGCCATGGAAGCCATCAGGACATCGTTGACCGTGGCATCAAAAACACGGGATATGGCTTTCACGTCTTCCAGCGGCAATGGCGGGGCCCAGGCCACGCGCTTGCTGACGCCGAGTTTGCCACGGAGCACGGTGTCGGGATCATCGCTTAGAGAAAGCGCGACGGCGAGTTCGCGCGCGATTTCGCCGCCCTCCTTCGCCACCACATTCGCTAGGGTCGGATCACGGTAGAAATCCATACCCTTGCCGAGCAGGCTTTCACCGAGTTTCATGTACCGGTCGATCATGCCCATGCGCGCTTTGACCGCTTTACCGTCTTCCTTAAGCCAGGTTTTCGACAAGGGCTCGCGCTTGGACGGCCGCGCCTCGCTGTCGGTCATCGAGAGCATGACCTGCACCAAGGCGATGCCATCGGCATAGCAGTGGTGGATGCGGGTAATCAGCGCGGAGCCACCGTCGTATTTCTCCACCAGATGGAACTGCCAGAGCGGTTTACTTTTATCCAAAGGAGTCGATGCCATCTGGCTGACGAAACGCTCGAGGGCGGCCTTGTCGGCCTTGCCGGGCAATGCCGAAAGACGTACATGATAATCAAGGTCGAAATCGGCATCGTTCTGCCAGAACGTTCCTGTCGGCGTTTCCACGACCTTCTGGCGGAAACGCGGATAGGCCAGAAACCGTTCATTCAGCACTTTCTTCAGCGTGACGATGTTCACCGGAGTCTCGAACATCATCACGCCGGTAATCATCATCAGATTGGTCGGCCGCTCCATACGCAACCAGGCGTGGTCGACACGGCTCATCGGCGTTTTGCGGGTGCTTCCTCGGACTGCGCTCATACGGGTCTCGTCAGTGAATTGGCTTCACTTTACCGCAATTCCCGACCATCAAGCACTAACGACTGCTGTATGCTGCCAGCGCAGCGGACCGCGATGCGGCCAGATCGACGATTGGGGATGCCGGATAATCCGGTGCCAAAGCTGCGCTTGCTGCCGGCTTCGTCCAAGGCGCGAACACTACCGGAACCGGCAAAGCCGACAGCTCCGGCACCCATCGCTTGATGTATCGTGCCTGCGGATCGAAACGCTCGGACTGGGTGACCGGATTGAATATGCGGAAGTACGGCGCTGCATCGCAGCCGGTTCCGGCGGTCCATTGCCAGCCCTGGCTATTGTTGGCCAGATCGGCATCCAGCAGCGTATCCCAGAACCAGCGGGCGCCATGCAGCCAGTGCATCCGAAGGTTCTTGCATAGGAAACTGGCCACGATCATGCGCACGCGGTTATGCATCCAGCCGGTCTGCCACAGCTCGCGCATGCCGGCATCGACGATCGGAATTCCGGTACGACCCCGCTGCCACCGGTCCAGCAGATCTGGGTCCGGAGTCGCCCAGGAAAAGTGCTCGAACTGTGAATTGAGATTATGGTCGCTGGATCTCGGGAAATGATGCAGCAGATGATAGGAGAACTCCCGCCAGCCCAACTCGGATTTGAAGTGTCCGATATCGGCCTGGCCGGACTCCGGCAATTTGACATCTGCGATGCGACGCCAGATCTGCTGCGGCGAAATCTCGCCGAAATGCAGATGTGGCGACAGCTTGGATGTGCCGGTACGGTCCGGCAGATTGCGTTGCTCCTTGTAGCCATCAATGGCGCTGTCGCAGAAGATTTCCAGCATCTCAGCGGCGCCTGCCTCGCCCGGCTGCCAGTCATGCCAGAATCCGGCATGCCAGTCTTTTTTTGGCAGAAGGCCTAGCGCATCCACTGACAGTCCCTCGAGACCGCAATCCGGCAGGCCTTCGGGTACTGGGCAAGCAGGCAGGATCCGGAGTTGGGCCGAAGCATTGCGCCAGAACGGGGTGAACACCTTGTATGGCGTTCCGCCCCCAGTCTGGATTTGCCATGGCTCAAACAGCAGATTGGCATTGAAACGCTTGACCGGCAGGCCGCGCTTCACGAACTCGTTCTGCACCTGCGCATCACGGGCCTGCAGGATCGGCTCGTAAAGATTGCTGAAATAGAGTGCTTCGGCCTGCGTCGCGGCCTGCATACGCTCAAGTTCGGATAGACTTTGCCCGCGGGCGATGATCAGGCGTCCACCAAGCCGGGCAATGTCCCGTTGAAGGGCGCACAGTGAGTGATGTAGCCAGGTCCGGCTGGCCGCACCCGGCACCCAACCACCCTGCTCTTGCGGTGCATGCACATAGACCAAAACCGGAACAAAACCATCAGCCATGGCTTGCGCCAAAGCGGGGTTGTCATGCAGTCGCAGATCGCGGCGCAACCAGACCAGCGCATTGGCCAAGGCAATTCTCCTGTTGAGCTCGAACGTCAGTAAAACTCGGATGCCGTCATACCGGCGTGAATACTCAGTCTTCCCGGAAACGGACGCGGCGGGTAATCGAGCAGGTCAATTCGTAGCTGATGGTGCTGGCGGCTTCAGCGATTTCTTCAACCGGCAACCCTTCGCCCCACAGCGTCAGTTCATCACCCACTGCGGCCTGCGGTTGACCGCGCAGATCGACCGTCATCAAATCCATGGACACGCGGCCGATGATCGGCACCCGCAGACCGTTGAGCAATGCCGGCGTGCCGGGGCGGATGTTCCGCGGATAACCGTCACCATAGCCGATGGCGGCAACACCGATCGGCATGTCTTCCGGACAGACATAAGCGCCCGCATAGCCGACGCGTTCACCGGCAGCCACCTGCTGGATGGAAATCAGGCGGGTACTGAGGGTCATGGCCGGCTTGAGCCCGAAATCAGAACCGGTCATTCCGGTGGCGACACTCAAGCCGTACAAGGCGCCGCCGGCGCGGAGCCAGTGTCGGTGGGATGCCGGCCATTCCAATACCGCTGCGGAATTCGCCAGCGAGCATATCGACGCATCCGGCGGCAGTGCACCATCGAAACAGGCCAGCTGACGCGGGGTTTGTGGGTTATCAGGCTCATCCGAACTGGCAAAGTGGCTCATGCACACGATGTCATCGGCGATGTTCGGCATTGCCTGCAGGCGCCGGTAGACTTCGGCGAAACGCTCCGGCGGGAACCCGAGCCGGTGCATGCCGGAATCCATCTTAAGCCAGACCGAAATCGGACTACCGCTATCGGCAGCCAGCAGCTCAAGCTGAAATGGGTGATGTACAACGGTGGCAACTGAAAGCTGCCGGAGCTGCGCCAGATCGTTGGCCTCGTCGAATCCGGAAAGCAGCACGATGCTCTGGGAAAATCCGGCGGCCCGAAGCCGTTGGGCATCGGACAACGCTGCGACGCCAAATGCATCGGCGCCGGCCAATGCCTGGGCCACGCGTTCGAGGCCGTGGCCGTAACCATCGGCCTTGACCACGGCCATGACTTTCGCGCCGGGCGCGGCGGAACGGATTCGCGCCAGATTGTGGCGCAGGGCATCCATGTGGATGCGGGCTGTCGTCGCACGGGCCATGGTTTATTCGAAATTTCCCAGATGGTCCGGCGCGAGGTTGTCGAAACGGGTGTATTCACCGAAGAACTTGAGTTTGAAGGATCCGGTCGAACCGTTGCGGTGCTTGCTGATGATGACCTCGGCCAGCCCTTTTTCGTTGGAATCCTTATTGTAGTATTCGTCACGGTAGATGAACAGGATGATGTCGGCGTCCTGTTCGATACCGCCGGATTCACGCAAATCAGACATCACCGGCCGTTTGTCGGTCCGGCTTTCCAGACCGCGGTTCAGCTGCGACAGCGCGATGACCGGAATGTCGAGCTCCTTGGCCAGCGCTTTGAGCGAACGCGAAATTTCGGAAATTTCATTGGCGCGGTTTTCCTTGCTGCCGGGAACCTGCATGAGCTGCAGATAGTCGACCACAATCAGGCCGAGATCGTGTTCGCGCTTCAGGCGGCGGGCCCGGAACGCCAGCTCCTGGGGCGACAGCGCCGGGGTGTCGTCAATGAATATTTTTGATTGGGTGATCATCCGGATCGCAGAGGTCAATCGCGACCAATCATCGTCCTCCAAGGCGCCCGAGCGGAGATTGTTAGCGTTGATCCGACCATTCGATGAAATGAGACGCTGCGCCAACTGCCCTGCCGACATTTCCATCGAATACACGGCCACTGCTTTTTTTGTTTTAAGTGCGGCATATTCGGCGATATTGAGTGCCAGTGTGGTTTTACCCATGGCCGGGCGTGCCGCCAGAATGATCAGGTCCTGTTTCTGGAGGCCGGAGGTCAGCTCATCCAGATCTTTGAATCCGGTGGGCAGTCCGGAAAGTTCGCCCTGATTTTCATAGCGTTTGACGATTTGGTCGTAGGCTTCCTTGGCAGCGTCTTTCATCGCTACAAAGGATTTTTTGGCGCGCGCGCCCTGCTCGGCGATTTTGAATACCGCCTGCTCGGCGCTAGCCAGAAGTTCTTTGATATCGCGCCCTTCCGGAGTGAAGCCATTGTTGACGATGTCGGTACCGGCCTCGATCATCTGCCGCAGCACGGATTTTTCGCGGACGATTTCCGCCCAGGCGCGGATATTGGCGGCCGACGGCGTCTGACTGACCAGATCGACCAGATATTCGGTGCCGCCGACCTGATTGGCCTGGTTGTTCGCATTCAGCCATTCCCCGATGGTGATGGCATCGAACGGCTGGTTTTTTTCGGACAGCTCGATGATGGCTTTATAGATGACCCGGTGCGCCTGCAGATAGAAATCCCCATCCGAAAGCAGATCGCCCAGATGGTTGATGGACTCCGGCGATAGCATGAGCCCGCCAAGCACCGCCTGCTCGGCCTCGATGGACTGGGGCGGAACCTTCAATTCATCGATTTTGCGGTTGCTGGACTGGAGTTCGGGACGTGCGGACATGGTGGCGGATTTCCGGAGATACTGGACTCTATCGTACCGCGTTCAGCGGCGAAGCGTTGCGCATAAGTCTGTGGATAAACGGTGGAATTCACAGTCGAAAAAAAACCGCCCGGAGGCGGTTTTCTTTCGACATCCGGACGCGATCAGGCGGCTTCAGGAACCACGTTGACACCGACCTTGGTTTCGACATCGGCATGCAGGTGCACGGTGACTTCGAATTCGCCGGTACGGCGAATCGGGCCTTCGCCCATGATCACTTCCGATTTTTCCAGCTTGTGGCCGGCGGCGGTGAAGGCCTCCGCGATATCGCGGGCACCGACCGAGCCGAACAGCTTGCCTTCGGCCGAGGCGTTGGCGCTGATGGTCACCGAGGCGCCCTCCAGACCTTGCTTGCGGTTGCTGGCAGCGGCCAGAATGGCGGCGGCTTTCGCTTCGTATTCGGCGCGCTTGGCTTCGAATGCGGCGATGTTGTCGGCGGTGGCCGGCACGGCTTTGCCGTAGGGAATCAGGAAATTGCGGCCGAAGCCCGGCTTGACCGAGACTTGATCGCCCAATGCGCCGAGATTGGCGACTTTTTGCAGCAGGATGACTTTCATGAATTACTCCAAATTATACGTTAGCGGGCGTTTCCGCCCGCAGCGGGTGCTGTCCGTACAACGTCCGGATCAAACGTCGTGGTTGTCGGTATACGGGATCAAGGCCAGGAAACGGGCACGCTTGATGGCGGCCTGCAGCATGCGCTGGTACTTGGCTTTGGTGCCGGTGATGCGGCTCGGAACGATCTTGCCGTTTTCGGTCACGTACTGGCGAAGGGTGTTCAGATCCTTGTAATCGATGGTGGTGGCGCCTTCGGCGGAGAATTTGCAGAATTTACGGCGGCGGAAAAATTTAGACATGATGGCTTCCTCGGGTCTCAGGCAACGGCTTCGTTGGTTTCGGCATCGTCACCGTCGGCTTCGACGGTTTCGGAACTGTCTTCGTCACGGCGGCGGCGGTCACCCTTGTCGTCCTTGTGCTTCATGATCAGGGACTGTTCGGTGACGGCTTCGTCCATGGACACGACCAGATTGCGCAGGACGGCGTCGTTGAAACGGAAGCTATCGGTCAGCTCGGTGAGCACGGCCTGGTTGCACTCGATGTTCATGAGCACGTAATGGGCCTTGACCAGGTTTTCGATCGGATAGGCCAGCTGGCGGCGACCCCAGTCTTCAAGACGGTGGATTTTGCCGTTGGAACCTTCGATCAGGGTTTTGTAGCGCTCGACCATGGCCGGCACTTGTTCGGACTGGTCCGGATGGACCATGAACACGACTTCATAATGACGCATTGTGTTGTTTCCTTGTGGATGATGGCCGTTTCCGGCCAAACAGCCCCCCGCGGATGCGGTGGAGCAAGAACTCCCGTAATTCACGGAAGCCCGATATTATCGTCGGTTTTTACCGGAAAGACAAGAGCTTATTGGCGTTCAGGGCGGGGCTTCAGCCGTGGTAAAGCTTTCCCCGCAGCCGCATTGGCCGGTAACCCGGGGGTTTTTGAACTGGAACTGCTGGTTCAGACCTTGGCTGACGAAGTCGATTTCCGTCCCTTCCAGCTGTTCCAGCGCGGCCTCAGGCACCCGGACATCGACGCCATGGCTGCGGAACACCTGCTCATTGGGGCGGGCTTCCTTGGCGATATCCAAAGCATAGGTCCAGCCGGAGCAGCCGCTTTTGCGCACAGAAACCGACAGGCCGATGCCATCCGGAGTCTGTTCGAGGTACTGCTTGACGCGTTCCGCGGCACTGGGGGTGAGACTGACTGACATGCGTAAGGCCTTTGAATCTCAAAGAAAGTTGGGGAATGGCGTGCGAAAGGTTATTCTATAGCACAAAGGTGGTGTTGTTTGACGGAGATTTCAAGTATGGCAGTGGCAAGTATCCAACAGGTGCTCGATGGCAAAATCGCCGCGGGCCAGACCGTGACCGTTCAGGGCTGGGTGCGCACCCGCCGGGATTCAAAAGCGGGACTGTCGTTCATCAATGTCAGCGACGGCTCCTGCTTCGCGCCGGTGCAGGTGGTGGCTCCCGCCCTGCTCGGCAATTATGAAAGCGAAATCAAGCGCCTCAGCACAGGTTGTTCGGTGCGCGCCACCGGCACCGTGACCGCTTCCGAAGGCCAGGGCCAGAGCTTTGAACTGCAAGCAAGCACCATCGAGGTGGTCGGCTGGGTCGAAGATCCGGAAACCTACCCCATCCAGCCCAAAGCCCATAGCTTGGAATTCCTGCGCGAAGTCGCGCACCTGCGCCCGCGCACCAACCTGTTCGGTGCAGTCACCCGCATCCGGCATTGCATGGCCCAGGCCATCCACCGCTTCTTCCACGAGCAGGGCTTCTACTGGATCAACACCCCGATCATCTCGACCTCGGATGCCGAAGGCGCCGGCCAGATGTTCCGGATTTCAACGCTTGACATGATGAACCTGCCGCGAACCGCAAAGGGCGAAGTCGATTTCAGCAAGGATTTCTTCGGCAAGGAAGCCTTCCTCACCGTTTCCGGCCAGCTGAACGTGGAGGCATATTGTCTCGCGCTGTCGAAGGTCTATACTTTCGGACCGACCTTCCGCGCCGAAAACTCCCACACCACCCGCCATCTGGCCGAATTCTGGATGATCGAGCCGGAAATCGCCTTCGCCGATCTGAATGATGACGCGGCTTTGGCGGAAAAATTCCTGAAGTACATTTTCAAAGCCGTGCTCGACGAGCGCATGGACGATCTGGCCTTCCTCGCCGAACGCGTCGAGAAAACCGCAATCAGCAAACTCGAAGCCTTCATCAATGCGCCGTTCGAACGCATCGAATACGGCGATGCCATCACACTGCTGCAGAAATCCGGCCAGAAGTTCGACTATCCGGTCGAATGGGGCCTTGATCTGCAGACCGAACACGAACGCTGGCTGACCGAGGTCCATGTCGGCCGGCCGGTGGTGGTCGTCAACTATCCGGAACACATCAAGGCTTTCTACATGCGCCTGAATGATGATGGCCGAACCGTAGCCGCGATGGACGTGCTGGCGCCGGGTATCGGCGAAATCATCGGCGGCAGCCAGCGCGAAGAGCGTCTGGACGTACTGGATTCGCGCATGCGCCAGTTCGGACTGGATCCGGCGCATTACGAGTGGTATCGCGATTTCCGCCGTTACGGCAGCGTGCCGCATGCCGGCTTCGGCCTCGGCTTCGAGCGCCTCGTGGTGTATGTCTGCGGCCTGCAGAACATCCGCGATGCCATTCCCTACCCGCGCGCGCCTGGCCTGGCGACCTTCTGATGTGGGTCGGCTTACTTTTCGCGTTTCTTGGGGTTTTCGGATCCGCCCTGCCCGGGCATTTCGGCATGCGCATTCTGGCCTACCGCGAACATCTGGACCGCAAACTGCCGTTTGATTCCGGAACGGAGAATGGCGGCATGCCTTATGGCTGGTGGTTGATGCGTTACGGACAGAAGCAATTTCCGCAGGCGCGTGTTCTCAACCAGTTCGGCAATCTTTCCGCGATTTTCGGCTGGATCACCTTTCTGGCGCTGATTGCGGCGGTATTCTGTTTGATCATGAGCAAGGCCTGAGAATGAGCGATAACGACGAAATCGAAGATCCGGGTTATGTCGTGGTCACCGAACAATGGTGGCTGGCCCGGCCCGAACACCTGCTGGTCTGGGCCCGATTGCAGGTCACCGAAAGCGGCATCGCCATGGTCTTCGACAGCGCCGGCGACACCCTGACCTATGAAAACGAAGACATCGCCCGTGCCGCACTGATGGATGCCGATTTCCGTGCCTTCGACGGCATGGACGAAGCCGATGCCGACGAGGTCGGGCTCTGGCTGGAAGAACTCGAGCCGCCACGCGGCGATTCCGAAGAAGAACTGCTGCCGCAGATGGTCCGCACCATCGGGCCGAGGCACTGACGGTGGGCATCCTGCAAGGCCGGAAGGCGCTGGTCTGTGGTGGTTCCGAGGGTATCGGATTGGCCTCGGCGCAGGCGTTGGCAGCGCTAGGCGCGGAAGTCACCCTGCTCGCCCGGCGCGAAGCGCCGCTGCAGGCCGCGCTGGGCCGGCTTTCAGCCGCGCATGGACAACAGCACGGAATGCTGGTGGCCGATGTGCTCGCGCTTGAGGGTGTATTGCCGATCATCAGCGGCACAGGATTCGATATTCTGATCAACAACAGTGCCGGACCGGCCGGCGGTGCACTGCTCGGCGCCAATGATGATCAGCTGCTTGATGTTTTCCGGCAGCATGTGCTTGGCAACCAGCAGCTGGTCCGTGCCATCGTTCCCGGCATGCAGTCCCGTCAATGGGGCCGCATCGTCAACATCATTTCCACCTCGGTGAAAGAACCCATCACCATGCTGGGGGTTTCCAATACGATCCGCGGTGCCGTTGCCTCTTGGGCGAAAACCCTGGCCGGCGAGCTCGCTGCCGATGGCATCACCGTCAACAACGTTCTACCCGGCTACACACGAACACAACGGCTTGAGCAGATCCTGAAAGAACGTGCGGCAGCTACGGGAAAATCCGAAGAAAACATCGCCGCCGCCATGCTGGCCACGGTTCCCGTGGCGCGTTTCGCCGATGCCGAGGAAGTTGCGCATGCGGTGGCCTTCCTGTGCCAACCGCAATCGGGTTACATCAACGGCATCAATCTGCCGGTTGATGGAGGACGCACCAAGTCCCTGTAAGGCCCGATTCGACAACCGGATGCGTTATCCTATGACGGCTAAGGGAGTGCCGATGGAAACAATCGACCAATGGATCGCCGGAAGACCGCAGGCATCATCCGATGCGGCCGTTCTGTCCGTATTCGATCCCGTCACCGGACAGGCCTACGCCCGATGCCCGCAGGGAACCGCCGCCGACATCTCCGCCGCCGTAGCCGCTGCCCGGTCTGCGTTTCCGGCATGGTCTGCGCTCAAGGCCAGTGAGCGCGCCCACTGGCTGAACCGCCTGGCCGATGCCATCGAAGCCCGCAGCGAGGCCTTCTGGAGCTGCGAAAGCCGCGACACGGGCAAACCCATCACCCTGGTCCGCGAGATCGAAATTCCCCGTGCCATCGCCAATTTCCGCTTTTTCGCGGCCGCCTGTACGCAATCCCTGGATCAGGCCTTCCATCAGGAATCCGGCCTCAATTACACGCTGCACCAGCCACTGGGTGTGGTCGGTGTCATCAGCCCCTGGAATCTCCCACTTTATCTCCTGAGCTGGAAACTAGCGCCGGCGCTGGCCGCCGGCAACTGCGTCATCGCCAAACCCAGCGAAATCACCCCGATGTCCGCCGACCTGCTGGCCCGTACGGCGCAGGAAATCGGTTTTCCGGCAGGCGTAATGAATATCGTGCAAGGCGCCGGCGAAACCGTTGGCGCCGCTTTGGTCGCGCACCCGGAGGTCAAAGCCATCAGCTTTACCGGCTCCACCGCCGTCGGACACCGGATTGCTGCCGTCTGTGCGGACCAGTTCAAGAAAGTCACCCTTGAAATGGGAGGTAAGAACCCGGCACTGGTCTTTCCCGATGCACCCGCGCATACCCTGAAAACTTTGGTGCGCGCCGCCTTCCAAAACACAGGGCAGATCTGTCTGTGCGGATCACGGATTCTCATTCACCGCGATATCTATGACGAGTTCAAAAAGGCCTTTGTCGCCGAATCCTCGGCACTGAAGATCGGCGCGCCGTCCGATCCGGCAACACAGCTCGGGCCGGTCATGTCCGAGGCGCATTTTCGCAAAGTCCTGGCCTACATCGCCCAAGCTAAAGACGAAGGCGGCAGTGTTCTGTGTGGCGGTGAGGCGGTCAAGCCGGAAGCCTGCAATGGCTGGTTCATCGCACCGACGGTCGTCGAAGGCCTGCCGATGGAGTCTGGCTTCTGTCAGGATGAGATTTTCGGGCCGGTGGTCAGCCTGCATGCCTTTGACGACGATGACCATGCCCTGGCCCTGGCCAATGCTTCACGTTACGGTCTGGCCGCAAGCGTATGGACCGGCGATTTGCTGCGCGCCCATCGCATGGCCGATGAACTCGAGTGCGGCATCGTCTGGATCAACACCTGGATGCAACGGGACCTGCGCACGCCTTTCGGCGGCATGAAACAGTCGGGATTCGGCCGCGAGGGTGGCATGGAAGCCATGACATTCTTCACTGAACCCAAAACCGTCTGCATAGGAGCTCTGCCCAATGGCTGAACTGACCACCCTGCTGAAGCAGAACAAAGTCTGGGCTGAACGCATTCTGGCCGAGGACCCGGGCTTTTTCAGCCGTCTGGCGCAGATTCAGAACCCGCGCTATCTGTGGATCGGGTGTTCCGACTCGCGCGTACCGGCCAACCAGATCACCGGAATGGATCCCGGTGAAGTGTTCGTGCACAGGAATGTGGCCAATGTGGTGGTACATACCGACCTGAACTGCCTCAGCACCATCCAGTACGCCGTCGACATGCTGAAAGTCGAACACATCATCGTCTGCGGACATTACGGCTGCGGCGGCATCCAGGCCATGCTGGACGGCCAGCGTATCGGATTGGTCGATAACTGGTTGCGCCATGTTGCCGACGTCCATGACAAACACCATGAATCACTTGAAAAACTCGATGCCGCCCAGCGCGTCAAAACACTCTGTGAATTGAATGTCATCGAGCAGGTCCTCAATGTCTGCCAGAGCACCGTCCTGCAGGATGCCTGGAGCCGGGGCCAATCCCTCCAGGTGCATGCCTGGATCTACTCGCTGCATGATGGCCGCATCCAGGCGCTCAATCAAGGCATCGAGGGGCCCGATACCGTGATCGGCGGCTACCGCCGCGCCGTCAGCGAATGCTGGGAGAACATCAATGTCTGAATCCATTCAGTCCGCAAATGCACCGAAAGCGGTGGGCTCATACCCGCATGCGCGCCGCGCAGGCAATCTGCTCTTTCTATCCGGCATCGGCCCACGTTCGGCAACGGACAACAGCATCCCAGGAAATATCCATGATGCCGGCGGAAATCTGCTGTCCTACGATATAGCGGCCCAGTGCCATGCGGTATTCGCCAATGTGCACAGCGTGCTGGAATCCTGCGGAGCCGGCATGGACGATCTTCTCGACGTCACCGTCTATCTGACCGACATGGCAAAGGATTTCCCGGTTTACAACCGCATCTGGGCCGAGTATTTCCCGGATTCCGGCAAGGCGCCCTGCCGGACCACGCTCGGAATTACGTCCTTGCCGACCCCGATCGCCATCGAACTCAAATGCATTGCCACCGCCAGGAGCTGACATGCTGACGCCTGCTTTCAATCTTCAGGAATGGATCGATGGGCACCGGCATCTGCTCAAGCCGCCGGTCGGCAACAAGTGCATCGTCGATGGCGATTACATCGTCATGATTGTGGGCGGACCGAACGAGCGGACCGACTATCACTACGAAGACGGTCCTGAATTCTTCTACCAGATCGAAGGTGAAATGGTCCTGCGCATCCAAGAGGATGGCCGGCCCCGCGACATTCCGATCAAGGCCGGAGAAATGTTCTATCTGCCGCCGCATGTTCCGCATTCCCCGCAGCGCATGCCGGATTCGGTCGGTCTGGTCATCGAGCGCAAACGCCTTGCCCATGAACAGGATGCCCTGATGTGGTTCTGCGAGCGCTGCAACGTCAAAATCTATGAAGAATTCTTTCATCTGACCGATATCGAAAAACAGTTCCATGCCGTTTTTGAATGCTTTTACCGCTCTACCGAACACCGCACCTGCAAGGCCTGCGGCCATTTGAACCCGGCTCCCGCCCGCTATCATCACGAAACCCCGGAGTAACCCGTGTTTTCATCCGAACTGCTCGCCGCCAATCTGCTGTCACCTGTCGTCCTGGCTTTTGCATTGGGCATGCTGGCCCGCCTGTTGCGCAGCGACCTTGAAATTCCGGCCGCCATCCAGAGCTATCTCTCGATCTTTCTGTTGCTGGCCATAGGCCTGAAAGGCGGAGTCGCACTCGGCAACAACGCCCCCGACAACCTGACGCTCTACGTTTTTGCCACACTGGCACTGGGCGTAGTGACCGCCGTCAGTGCCTATTTCACCGCCAAGCTGTGGCTACGCGATTCCCGTCTTGATGCCGCCGCCATGGCGGCACACTTCGGCTCGGTGTCCGCAGTAACTTTCATCGCCGCGCAGCAGTTCACCGAACGCAGCGGCCAGCCAGCCGATGCCGTGTTGGTCGCACTCGTGGTTGCCCTGGAAATTCCAGCCATCCTGATCGGCCTGGCATTGGCCAAAGGCGGCGATGGCATTCGCTGGCATCAGGTCCGGGAAGTGCTAACCGGTAAAACTGCACTGCTGCTGATCGGCGGCATGGCCATCGGCTACCTGTCCGGAAAAGACGGCATCGCGAAAGTCGATGCCATGTATTTCCAGCTGTTCCAGGGCACGCTGATGCTGTTCATGCTGGACATGGGTATGACAGCAGCTCGGCAGCTGCGCAGCGTCGGCAGGGAGGCGTTCCGCCTCGGGCTCTATGCCACGGCTCTGCCCCTGGTGCATGGTGCGGCCGGCGTAGCACTCGGCCATGCCATCGGCATGAATGCTTCCACGGCGGCGGTATTCGGCACCATGGCGGCCAGCGCCTCTTACATCGCAGCTCCGGCATCGATGCGCGCTTCATTGCCTGAAGCAAATACAGGCCGTTGCATCACCGCCGCACTGGGCTTCACCTTCCCATTCAATCTGGCCATCGGCATACCGCTCTATGCGGCAATGGCACACTGGCTTTCGGCTTAGTGTTCAGCATGCTCCGTATCGACACCCACGCCCACTACCTACCCCGCGACTGGCCGGATCTTGCCACGAAGTACGGCGACAACCGCTTTCCGGTGATTCACCACGGCGAAGACGGTCGCCACCGGATCTACAAGGACGGCAAGTTCTTCCGCGAAATCTGGCCGAAAACCTGGGACCCGCAGGAACGTATCGATGACTATGCACGTTTCGGCATCCAGGTCCAGGTCATTTCGACGGTTCCGGTCATGTTCAGTTACTGGGCACCGGCACATCAAGCACTCGAGCTGCATGAAAGCCTCAACGACCACATGGCGGAAACTTGCCGTGACTTTCCCGCCCACTATGCCGGCATCGGAACTGTTCCGCTGCAGTCGCCGCGACTAGCCATACAGGAGATGGAACGCTGCGTCGAACAGCTCGGCCTGTGCGGCGTTCAGATCGGTTCGCACATCAATGACTGGAATCTGGATGACCCCGAGCTGCGTCCGTTCTTCGAAGCCGCCCAGGATCTCGATGCTGCCATTCTGGTGCACCCCTGGGACATGATGGGCACCGACAGCATGCCCAAATATTGGATGCCATGGCTGGTTGGCATGCCGGCCGAACAGTCGCGTGCGGCCTGCGCACTCATTTTCGGCGGCGTGCTCCAGCAGTTTCCGCACCTTAAAGTCATGCTTGCCCACGGCGGCGGCAGTTTTCCTTACACCATCGGCCGTATCGAACACGGTTTCAAAATGCGGCCGGATCTGGTGGCCACCGACAATCCGCACAATCCCCGGGATTATTTCAAACAACTCTACTTCGACTCCTGCGTTCATGACGACCGGGCCCTGCGCTATCTATTGGACACCGTCGGCACCGAGCGGGTCATGCTTGGTACCGATTATCCCTTTCCGCTGGGTGAGCAGGAACCCGGTTCGGGAATCCTCGGTCTGAATCTGGATGTCGAGGATCAGGAACAGCTGTTCAACAGAACCGCGCTGTCCTGGCTGGGTCGGGACCGCCGTCACTTCGAGCAGAAATCATGATTTTCAGCAACGACTATGCCGATCAGCTAGACCTTGCCGATTCCCTAGCCTCGTTTCGCGACCGCTTTCATATCCCGAAACACACAAACGGCGATCAGATTTATTTGTGCGGAAACTCTCTCGGCCTGCAACCCAAAAGCGTTAAGTCGGTACTTCAGCAGGAATTGGATGACTGGGCGGCACTCGGCGTCGAAGGCCACTTCCACGCTAAGCACCCATGGATGCCCTATCACAGCGAACTGCGGGATCTGCTTGCGGAAAATGTCGGTGCCAAACCGGTGGAAGTAGTGGCAATGAATTCCTTGACCGTCAATCTCCACTTATTGATGGTCAGTTTCTACCGGCCGAATGCAGAGCGTCCAGCGATCATCATCGAACAGGGCGCATTCCCCTCCGACCGTTACGCCGTCGAATCCCAGATCCGCTTCCATGGCTTCAGCCCTGATGATTGTCTGATCGAAATCTCTGCCGATCCGGACAGCGGACTGATTCCGACATATGCCTTGGAAAACTGCCTGCGTGAACACGGCCACCGCGTGGCTTTGATTCTGTGGCCCGGCGTACAGTACAGAACGGGTCAGGCCTTCGATCTGAAAGCCATCGCCGATCTCGGTCACTTCTATGGCTGCCAGGTCGGTTTCGATCTGGCGCATGCCGCCGGCAACCTGCCCTTGCAGCTGCATGATTCCGGCGCGGATTTCGCAGCCTGGTGCAGCTATAAATATCTGAACTCCGGCCCCGGTGCCATCGCCGGCGCTTTCGTGCATGAGCGTCATGCCCAGGCTGTGCTTCCGAGGTTCAACGGCTGGTGGGGCCATCGTCAGGACACCCGCTTCCAGATGGGGCCGGAATTCAAAGGCACGCCCGGGGCGGAAGGATGGCAGCTCAGCAATCCGCCGATTTTCGCCATGGCACCGATGCGCGCTTCCCTGGAAATCTTCCATGAAGCCGGTATGCCGGCATTGCGGCGGAAGTCCCTTGCGCTTACAGCATACCTGGAAGCCCTCATCCGGCAGGAGCTCGGCGATGTGCTGCGCAGTGTCACCCCCGACGACCCAGAGCAGCGCGGATGCCAGTTGAGTTTGCAGGTGCGTGCCGGACGTGATGCCGGGCGACGGCTTTTTGAACACCTCATGCAGTCCGGCGTGATCGGCGACTGGCGGGAACCGGATGTCATCCGCCTGTCGCCGACGCCGCTTTATAACCGTTTCAGCGACTGTCTCGGCGCGGTACGCCATATCAAACAATGGGCGGGTTCGGCATGAAGCAGCAGACCATCCACATCGCCGGTGCGGGTCTGGCTGGCGCCCTGCTCGCCATACTGCTGGTCCAGAAAGGCCATACCGTACGCATCTATGAAAAACGTCCGGATCCGCGCAAAGCAGGCGTCGAGGGTGGTCGATCGATCAATCTGGCGCTGGCCTACCGCGGCCTGTATGCCCTGCAACAGGCCGGACTCGATGATGAGGTGATGCCGCAGGTAGTCATGATGCGCGGGCGCATGGTCCATGACGTGTCAGGCAATACCCATTTCCTGCGTTACGGCAAGGACGATTCGGAGGTAATCTGGTCGGTCCACCGCGGCCGTCTGAATCTGGCGCTGATTGAAGCTGCCGAAAAACAGGGCGTCATCGTGCATTTCGACGCCCGCATCGGTGATATCGATCTTGAGCGCAATACGCTGCGCATCGACTATCTGGATCACAGTGAAACCGAGCCGTTTGAACGCCTGATCGGTGCTGATGGCGCAGGATCGGCGGTCCGCCGTATCCTTGCCGGAAAAGGTCTCGTCAGCGAGTACTTGGAGGCATTGGGCCACAATTACCGTGAGCTAGAAATCGCCCCAGATGCGCGTGGCGATTTCAAACTGGATGGCAACAGTCTTCATATCTGGCCACGCGGCGGCTATATGTGCATTGCCCTGCCGAACACTGAAAAGACCTTCACCGTGACCCTCTTCCTTCCGGCCAAAGGTGACCCGGGCTTTGATCAGATCCGCGATCCGTCCAGTGCCCGGGCTTTTTTTACTGAGGTCTTTCCGGATGCGCTCGATAAGATCGCGGACTTCGACTATGACTGGCAGCATAATCCGGAGAGCGCGCTGGCTACTCTGACCCTCGACACCTGGCACCATGGCGAGCGCATCGTGCTGATCGGCGACGCCGCGCATGCCATGGTGCCGTTCCACGGCCAAGGCATGAACTGCGCCTTTGAGGACTGTCTGGCATTGGTCGATGCCATCGAGAACGCGGAAAACTGGAACGATGCCATCAGTGCCTACGAGACGGCCCGACGCGAAAACGCCGCCGCCATCCAGACCATGGCGTTGGAAAACTACGTGGAGATGCGCGATAAAGTCGACGACAGCCGTTTTCTGCTGGAAAGAACGCTTGAGCGCGAATTGGCCGACCGCCATCCGGACCGGTTCATTCCGCGTTACAGCATGGTCAGTTTCCAGCGCGTGTCTTATGCCGTTGCCCTACACCGCGGCAGGATCCAACGCGGCATCCTCGCACGCCTGTGTGAAGGAATTTCCGATATCGCCCAGGTCGATTATGCCTTAGCCTCGGAAATGATCCATCGCGAACTCGAGCCCCTGCATGCCTGAAAACTTCCTCTGGTACGATCTTGAAACCTTCGGCCGCAACCCGCGCAACAGCCGGATCTCCCAGTTCGCCGCCATCCGTACCGACTCGGATTTGAATCCGATCGGCGAACCGGTGTCCTTGTTCTGCCGCCCCGCCGATGATTTTCTGCCCGAACCGGAAGCGGCACTCATCACCGGAATAACCCCGCAGCACGCCCTGGCCGCCGGCCTGTGCGAGGCCGAGTTCATGGCAGTGCTGCAAGAGCAGTTCAGCCCGCCGGGCACCTGCGCACTCGGCTACAACTCGATCCGGTTCGATGACGAGTTCATCCGTTTCGGACTGTACCGGAATTTCTTCGACGCCTATGAACGCGAATATGCCGGCGGCAACTCCCGCTGGGACCTGCTTGATGTCATGCGCATGTTCTATGCGATGCGCCCTGATGGGCTGCAGTGGCCGCTGCGCGAGGATGGACTGCCAAGCTTCAAACTGGAAGATCTGGCCAAAGCCAATGATTGCTTCGAAGGCGAAGCCCATGAGGCGCTTTCGGATGTACGCAGCCTGATCAACCTGGCACGCCGAGCCAAAACTGCGCAACCGAGGCTATGGGATTATGCACTGAAGCTGCGTGACAAGGAATTCGTGGCCGGCATCATTGCTCCCTACAAGCGCCAAGCGGTGCTGCATGTGTCGGGCCAGTTTTCCGCAGAGCGGGCCTGCAGCGCATTGATGCTGCCGCTGATGCCGCATCCCTTGATCAAGAACCGAGTGATCGCCGTTGAACTGGCGCCGGAAGCCCTGAAGCTGCTGGATTACACGCCGGTAGAAATCGCCAGCAATATTTTTACCAAACGCAGCCTGCTACCGGAAGGTGAAAGCCGCATCGGCATCAAGGAAATCCAGCACAACCACTGCCCGGTGGTGATCGCCCTGCAGTCCTTGAGTGAAGCCGAACTGTCCCGATGGAGCATTGATGCAAAACGCCTCAAGCTTGATATTGCCAGTGCCGAGGCAGTACATAGCGAGCTTCTTGCGCATTCCGACATCATTACTGACAAGTTGGCAAAGGTTTTCAGCCGTCCGCGTAGTAGCGAACCGGCCGATCCCGATGCTGCACTTTACGACGGATTCATCGAACGTACCGACAAGCTGAAGTTCGGTAAAGCACGCTCGAGCAAGGGCCGGGATCCCCTCGTCTTCGTTGATACGCGCCTTAGTGAACTTTACTTCCGCTACAAAGCCCGCAACTGGCCGGAATCGCTTACCGGCGGCGAGTCGATTCAATGGCGGGATTTTCGGAAAAGCCGGCTGACGTCGGAAGCACTGGCTGATTACTCGCAGCAATGCCTCACTCTGGCCGAAGCCCATCCCGATAAAGCCCGGGTGATACGGGCATTGATCGACTGGGCAGAACAGATCTCTCCGGCAAAGGTATGAAGCAGCGAGAGTGCTCAGCTATCCGGACCTAAGCCCCATCAAAAATTTGTTTCAATCATTGATTATTCGATACGCCATGGGGAACATGGCCTGCCGCGACATGTTGCCGGGCACTGGCGATGTTGTGGCTGGAATCGTCGAAAAACAAATCGGCACCAAAGGCTTCCAGAAACGGGCCCTTGTCCCTGCCGCCCAGAAACAGGGATTCATCCAGACGGACGCCCCACTGCCGCAGGGTCAGAATAACCCGTTTATGGGCCGGCGCCGAGCGCGCCGTCACCAAGGCCGTCCGGATCGGACTGGATTGTACCGGGAAACATTCCTGCAGATCATGCAATGCGGACAGGAATCCCTTGAAGGGGCCACCTGAAAGCGGCTCGTGGGCGCGGGCCGCCTCATGCGCATGAAAAGCGGCAAGGCCGCCCTCTTGGGAGACACGCTCGGATTCATCACCGAAAATCACGGCATCGCCGTCAAAAGCAATGCGCAATTCCGAATGCAGTTGTTCGGCGGCGACAGCAGGCAAAATAGTGGCGGCGGCAATGCCATGTTCCAGTGCGGCCCGCACGGAATCGGGATTGGCTGAAAGAAAAAGCTGCGCGCCAAAGGGCTGGATATAGGGATAGACCTCGGCACCGCTGGTGAAAACCGCCCGGGTGATTTTCAAGCCGTGGTGCTCAATGGAATTGAAAATACGCAGACCGGTATCAGAACTGTTGCGAGAGAGCAAAATGACTTCCACCCGCGGATGATCCGGGTCGGCGCCGGCATTCAAGGCCAGAAGCTTCTGGACCAGCGGAAAAGCAATCCCCTGCGGAAGCGTATCGTTTTCGTGTTTACGCTGGTATTGTGCATAGGCATCGATTCCCTGGACTTCAAACACCTGATGGCCGTCTTCCAGATGAAACAAAGCGCGTGCCGTGATAGCCACCACTAACGGCGCGGGGGCTTGGTTCGAATGCGAGGTCGGTTGGCCGTTCATGGTGCCATTATGGGCCAAGGAAGTCTCATTTACCGAGATTCAGGTGACGAATTGTTCATTGAGAATGCGATCATCGAGATTGTGCTCGGGATCGAACAGCAGGCGTACAGTGTTTTCATTGCCTTCACGGATACTGACTTCGATGACATCCCGAACCTCGTGGGAGTCGGCAGTGACGCTGACCGGTCGTTTGTAGGGGTCGAGAACGCGCAACCGGACCAGGGTGTCGGCACGCAGGATGGCACCGCGCCAACGCCGCGGTCGAAAAGGTGCGATGGGGGTCAAGGCAATGACTGCAGATCCCAGCGGCAATATCGGTCCCATGGCCGAAAAGTTATAGGCTGTGCTGCCGGCCGGCGTTGCCACCAGAATGCCGTCGCAAACCAGTTCTTCGAGCCGGACCTGGCCGTTCAATGAAACTTCCAGCTGGGCGGCCTGACGTGTTTGACGCAGCAAGGAGACTTCGTTGTAGGCCAGAAAACGGTAGCGCATTCCGGCCTCGGTCAAGGCTTCCATCTCAAGCGGCTTCAATGTGCTGCACTCAGCGCTGCGGAGCCGCTCCAGCAGGCCTTCCGGGCGGTAATGATTCATCAGGAAACCGACAGTGCCCAGTTTCATGCCGAATACCGGAAGCGACAAGGAAGCGAACCGATGCAAGGTCGAAAGCATGAAGCCGTCACCACCGAGCACGCAAATGACATCTGCCGATTCGGGCGGGCATTGGCCATACGCGCTGATTAAAGCCTGTAAGGCGTCCTGCGCCCCAGTTACGGGGCTGGCAACGAAAGCGATATTCGGTGGATCGGAAAGCTTCACGGGCGGCTCCATGGCATTACGGGCACATCATAACCGAAGTGCCCGGCCATATCAGCGCAAGCCGGTGGAGGCAATCTGCGCCAGACGACGGATTGCGACCGATAGTGTCGGAAAATCCATCTCGCTCAAGGAACGCATATCGGTGAACATGCCCAGCGTGTACTTCAGGGCCGCATCATCCCGCGACAGCCAGGAACTGACCCAATCGGCCGGCGAATTACCGGCGGAGGCTGTCGCCAGAACCGTACTGACCAGCTGACGCTGCTGCGCCTGCAGCTCATCACGGAGTACACCCCGGGCCTGCGCCTGCCAACGTCCGGTCACCGGAAGCAGCTCGACGTTTTCCATCAGCCAATTGATGTGAAGCGCATCGCTGAGCGCGAAATGCGCCTGCGCAACTGCCATGACCGGCTGCTTCTCGAGCAGGCTGAGCTCGATGATGTCCATTGCCGAGTTCAGGTAAGGCAGCGCCGCCAGGAAATGGGCCAGTCGGTCCGACATGCCAAGCTTGGAGAGGCGGCTGAATTCCGCTTGAAACGCTGACTTGTCGCTGGCAGTCAGTGCTGCTGGTAGCGATTGCAGCAGCGTGCTGAACGGTTCCTGATAACGCTGCACCATGCGTGCAATATCCAAAAGCAGACCGGGCAATGCAATCAGCCAGCGGGTCAGATTGCGTTGGAGATGCCAGATGCCGGCAAGTGCTTCCAACTGCACGTTCTCGCCGATCTTGTGATCAAGCGCGTCGATTTCGGCCCAGAGTTCCCGTGCCTGCATGCTCTCACGGATGATGGTGTATGCCTTGGCGATTCGTGACGGCGTTTCACCGGTATCCTCCTGCATGCGAAGCAGGAAGGTCGAACCCATCCGGTTGACCAGTGAATTGGTAACCGCTGTGGCGATGATTTCGCGGCGCAGGCGGTGGCTGAGCATGTAATCGGCGTACTTTTCCTGCAGCGGTTTCGGGAAGTAGCGTTGCAGTTCCTTAGACAGGAATGGATCTTCCGGGACGTCGGACTCCAGAAGCTGGTTGAATATGACGATTTTGTCATAGCTCAGCAGAACCGAAAGCTCCGGACGGGTCAGCCCCTGTCCTTTAGCTTTACGCTCGGCCAATTCGGCATCGCTGGGCAGGAATTCAATGGCGCGATCAAGCAGACCTTCAGATTCAAGCGTCTGGATGAAGTGCGTGAACGAGCCTAGGCGCTGGGCACTCATCGATTCCATCAGACTGAGTGCCTGGTTCTGCCGGTAGTTGTCGACCAGAACCAGTTCACCGACTTCATCGGTCATGCTGGCCAGCAGGACATTGCGCTGTTCGAGGGTCAATTCACCAGCGAGAACGGCAGCACCGAGCAGGATTTTGATGTTGACCTCGTGGTCGGAAGTATCGACGCCTGCCGAGTTGTCGATGAAATCGGTATTGAGCAGGACTCCATGCTGGGCCGCTTCGATGCGGCCGCGCTGGGTCATGCCCAGGTTGCCGCCCTCGCCCACCATCCGGCACCGCAGATCGCAGCCGTTGACACGCAGACCGTTATTGGCACGGTCACCGCAATCGGCATGTGACTCGCCGGTGGATTTGACATAGGTGCCGATGCCACCGTTCCAGAGCAAATCAACCGGGGCCTTCAGGATGGCGTTCATCAGCTGATTCGGACTCATTTCCTGGGTATCGGCATCAATATCGAGCGCGGTTTTTATTTCAGGCGTGAGCGGGATTGACTTGGCGCTCCGCGGAAACACGCCACCGCCTTTGGAAATCAGAGAGGCATCATAGTCTTCCCAGCTTGAACGCGGCAGAGCGAACAGGCGCTGGCGCTCTGCGAAAGTCACCGAGGCCTCGGGATTGGGATCAAGAAAGATGTGACGGTGATCGAACGCAGCCAGCAGACGTATATGGGGCGACAGCAGCATGCCGTTGCCGAACACATCGCCCGACATGTCTCCGATGCCGACACAGGTGAAGTCTTCGGTCTGACTATTGCGGCCGATTGCGCGGAAGTGCCGTTTGACCGATTCCCAAGCACCTTTGGCTGTGATGCCCATGCCCTTGTGGTCGTAGCCGACCGAGCCCCCGGAGGCGAAGGCGTCTCCCAGCCAGAAGCCATGCTCGGCCGAGATGCCGTTCGCGATGTCGGAGAAGGTGGCGGTACCCTTGTCGGCGGCGACCACCAGATAAGGATCGTCGCCATCATGGCGGACCACTTGCTGCGGATGCACGATCTGGCCATTGACCAGATTATCGGTGATGTCGAGCAGCCCGTTGATGAAGCGCTTGTAGCAAGCGATGCCCTCGGCCAAAACCGCATCGCGATCGCCGCCGGCAAAGGAACGCTTGGCAAAGAAGCCACCTTTAGAACCGACCGGAACGATGACGGTGTTCTTGACCATTTGCGCTTTGACCAGACCGAGAACCTCGGTGCGGAAATCCTCACGGCGGTCAGACCAACGCAGACCGCCACGGGCGACTGGTCCGAAACGCAGGTGTACGCCTTCGACGAAGGGCGAATATACGAAAATTTCGCGGTACGGCACTGGTTTCGGAATGTCCGGAACCTGCGACGGGTCGAATTTGAAGCTGAAATAATCCTTGGTCTTGCCTTGGCGATCTTCGACTTGATAGAAACTACTGCGTAGCGTGGCTTTGATTACCGACGCGAATGCACGCAGAATACGGTCTTCATCCAGGCTGGCGACTTTGGCCAGCTGCTTTCCGAGGAGTTTATCGACAGCACCGATCTGCTCATCACGCGAAGTCGCCACGAAATTGGCAAGATAACGCTCCGCCGAATCGACGCCCATGCGTTTCAGTGTCGGGGCCAGATCGGCATTACTGCCGCTGAGGTCCGGATTGAAACGCGCATCGAACAGCCCGATCAGAATGCGTGCCACTGCCGGATAGCGCTGCATGGTTTCTTCCATGTAGGTCTGCGAAAACGGCACACCGATCTGCAGCAGGTACTTGCAGTAGGCGCGCAGTACCGCCACCTGACGCCAGTCAAGGCCGGCCAGGGTGACCAAACGGTTGAAACCGTCATTTTCGCATTGTCCGCGCCAGACGGCGCTGAAAGCATGTTCGAAATCGGCCTTGATGTATTCGACAGCGACGGCAGCGCCGCTTTCAAGGGCGAAGTCCTGAATAATGATTTTGTGTTCATCCAAGGACAGGATATAGGGGTTCTCGGTTAGAACCTTCATGCCGAGATTTTCCAGCATCGGCAACGCATCGGACAGCGCAATTTCCCTGTCAAGGCTGAACAGTTTGAAGCGAAGACGGTCGTCTTTCTGGTAAAGATTGAGAGTCAAGCCGCCATCGGCGCTCAGCTGTTCGATCTGCCGAATGTCATCGATACTCTGCTGAGGAGTAACGGTTTCGACATAACTCTGCGGCAATGCCGACAAGTAGCGGCCAGCCAATGCAATCCCCTGGTCCTCGCCGAAGCCATGAATCAGGGCATCGCGGAATTCATCTTTCCAGTTGCGGATGATGGCGGCCAGTTCGGTTTCGAGTGCATCCAGATCGTACGCCGCCGAATGGCTGCCGTTATGCCGAATCAGCAGATGCAACTGGGCGAGCGGCGAATCGCCGATTTTGAGGGTCTTGTCGATGCGATCGCCGTTCAGGGCGCGCATTAGCATCTCCTCGATGCGGGTCCGGATTTCGGTATTGAAGCGGTCTTTCGGCAGGTAAATCAGCACCGAGAAGAACCGCCCGAACGGATCCTTGCGGATGAACAATTTCGGACGGAAGCGCTCCTGCAAACTGAGGATGCTGACACTGGTCTGCAACAGCTGGTCGGGTGTGGCCTGGAACAGCTCTTCACGCGGCATGGTCTCCAGAATCTGGCGTAAGGCCTTGCCGCTATGCCCCTCCAGACTCAGACCGGAGGATTGCATGACCTTGTCGTAGTTGAGACGGACCAGCGGGATTTCCCACGGACGACGGTTATAGGCCGATGTGGTGAACAGACCGATGAAACGAAACTCGCCCAAGGCGCGGCCATCGGCGCTATAATGCAGTACGCCGATGTAATCCATGTAGGTCGGGCGATGCACGGTGGCACGGGCCGCGGTTTTGGTCAGAATCATCAGATCGCGGCGATCACGCTGGGTCCGCCCGAGACTGCTGACCGGGCGTGCGTTGCCGCTGTGATGTTCATCGCGCAGCAGCCCGAGGCCGGAACCCGGAACGGCAGCGAGGGACTCCGCGGCACCCTGCCCGCTCAGACGGTATTCGCGGTAACCGAGGAAGGTAAAATGGTTTTCCGCAGCCCACTTGAGAAATGCACTGACTTCTGCCGGTGCGGTTTCGGCATCATCCACGCGCTGGAGTGCGGCGATGTCCGCGACTTCCAGCATGCGTTCACGCATCTGCTGCCAATCACCGACGCTGACCTTGACATCTTCAAGCGTGCTGCGGATTGCAGCAATCAGGTTTTCGGCGGTTTCCGCACTCTGGCGCTCGATTTCCATCCAGACCACGGACTCCTTGACCGGCCCGGGTACGGCAGTCAACGCACCTTCGGCATTGCGCTTCACCGAAAGCACCGGATGCACAATGGCATAACAGGTCACACCGAGCGTGTCCAGGACCATCTTGAAGGAATCGACCAGGAACGGGTAATCATCCGAAACGATTTCGAGACTGCTGCGGGTACTGCTGCCATCGGAAGAGAGGTTGGCTTCATGGTTGACCCGCACATTTGCGATACCGGGGCGGCGAACGCGGGTTATATCCAGCAGGGAGTTCAGTATCTTGACCCAGGCCTGTTGATCCTGAAGCTCGAAATCTTCAAGCGAAATCTGCGACAGAACAGCATGGACGATATCGGTATCCGGGCCACTGGCGCCCTGGGCGACTTGCCGGGCGATGACCGAAATGGCCGAAGACGATGGATTGATGATGACGGTCATGGAAAATCTTCTCTGGAATGGCGTCGGTCGCGTCAGCGCAGACCGGTTTCGTTGCGGGCGATGACCAGACGCTGGATCTCGCTGGTTCCCTCGTAAATCTCGGTGATCTTGGCATCGCGGAAATAGCGTTCGAGCGGCATTTCCTTGGAGTAGCCCATGCCGCCATGAATCTGCAAGGCCTGATGGGTGATAAACATAGCCGATTCGGAGGCGCTCAGTTTGGCAACGGAGGCTTCCGTACTGTAACGGCCACCGTTGCGCTCGGCATTGGCCTTGGCCCAGGCCGCCCGCAGGGTCAACAATTCGGCGGCGTCGAGCCGGCATTTCATGTCGGCAATCTTGGCCTGGATCATCTGGAATGAACCAATGGCCTGACCGAAACTCTTGCGTTCCTTGACGTAGGCGAGCGCCGCCTCATAGGCAGCCCGCGCCAGACCGACGGCCTGCGAGGCGATGCCGATGCGGCCGGCATCGAGAACGCCCATGGCAATCCTGAAGCCCTCGCCTTCAGTGCCAAGAACTTCATGGGCTTCGGCGACATAGTCCTGAAATTCGATTTCGCAGGTGGCCGAGGCGCGGATACCCAGCTTGGGTTCGGTCTTGCCCCGGAAAAAGCCGGGCTTGGTGGTATCGATCATGAACGCGGTGATGCCCTTGGCACCCCTGTCCGGATCGGTCATGGCAAACAGCACGATGTATTTGGCCACCGGGCCGGAAGTGATCCAGCTTTTCTTGCCGTTGATGACGAAGCGGCCATCCGCCTGCTTGACTGCACGGCAGCGCATGGCGGTGGCATCGGAACCGGACTGCGGTTCGGTCAGTGCGAAGGCACCGATTTCACGCCCTTCGGCGATAGCGCGGACATACAGCTGCTTCTGTTCTTCGGTTCCGAACTTCAGAATACCGTTGCAGAAAAGCGAATTATTGACGGATACGATGGTCGAATGGGCGCAATCACCAGCCGCGATTTCAATCATGGCCAGAACGTAGCTGATCGGGTCCATGCCGGCACCGCCATAGGCTTCGGGAACCTCAATGCCCATGAGGCCGTTTTCACCGAGTAAGCGGATGTTTTCCAGCGGAAATTCACCGGTCCGGTCGAAGTGTTCGGCACTGGGGGCGATCTTTTCCTGTGCGATGCGGCGCGCCACGTCCCGGATCATCAATTGCTCTTCGGTGAAGCCAAAATCCATATCATCCTCGGCAGGAAAAATTTGCGGTGCGTCATTTTACCCCCTTAGCGCATACGTATGTATTGCCATCGCCCTGAAAAAACTATATCTTTGTATCCTGATATAAGGATATATGCCATGAATCTCGAGTCCTGGTCGCAATGTCTCAAAGTCCTCGCCGACCCGACGCGGGTCAGGCTCCTCGCGCTTCTCGAGCACGAGGAGCTGACCGTTGCCGAACTCTCGGCCATCACCGGATTGGCGCAACCACGCGTTTCCACGCACTTGGCCAAGCTCAAGGAGTTCGATCTGGTGCGCGACCGGCGCTCCGGCGTGAGTGCCTATTACCGGTTCAATGACAAGGACCTGGATCCAGCGGAAATCGGGCTGTGGCAGTCATTGCGGGCCGGAACGGACGACCCTCTGCTGCGGCAGGACTACGACCGCCTCAGCGTCGTGCTGGCCCAACGTGCCGATGATGAAAACTGGCCGGATACCGTGGCCGGCGACATGGAGCGCCACTACTCGCCGGGCCGGACCTGGGAAGCGCTCGCCCGCACCGCCCTGCCCCTGATCGACCCGGGAGAGGTTCTGGATATCGCTTCCGGTGACGGTGTTGTGGCCGAACTTTTTGCACCCTATGCCAAACGCTACGTCTGCATCGACTCCAGCCCGAAAGTGGTTTCAGCTGCCGCTGAACGCCTGAAGAAATGGCCCACGGTATCGGTTCAGAATGCCGACATGCATGCTTTGCCGTTTGAAGGCCCGCAGTTCGATCTGGTGCTGATGATGCATGCCCTGAGCTATTCCAAGAAACCGGCACTAGCCATTGAGGAAGCAGCGCGGGTCCTGCGCTCCGACGGCGAGTTGCTGCTCAGCTGCCTGCTCAAACATGGCCATCGCAGCGCTGTGGAACCCTACGGCCATGAAAATCTCGGTTTCAGCCAGAAAGAATTGATCCGCTTCGCTGAAAAAGCCGGATTAAGGCTGAAACACTGTGAAATCGTCAGCCGGGAGCGCCGTGCGCCGCATTTCGAAATTGTGATGCTGTTAGCGGTGAAGCCATGATGCTGCCCTGGAAAGATCCGGCGCGCGTCGCCGCGCTTGAATATGCATTGAACCAGCGTATCCTTATTTTAGACGGCGCAATGGGCACGATGATCCAAACGTTCGGGCTGGAAGAAGCCGATTACCGTGGCGAGCGCTTTAAAGACGGCATCGACGCCCTGCATGCCGCGGACCACGAGCACCATGCCGGCTGCGGGTGCGGCAAGGACCTGAAAGGAAATAATGACCTGCTGTCGATTACCCGCCCGGATGTGATCTCCTACATCCATCGTCAATACCTGCTCGCCGGCGCCGACCTGATTGAAACCAATACATTCAATGCCACGCAGAGCTCGCAATCGGATTACCGTCTTGAACATCTGGCCTACGAATTGAATCAGGCTTCAGCCGCCTTGGCCCGGGAAGCCTGCGATGCCATGAGCTCGGAAACTCCCGACCGCCCCCGTTTGGTCATCGGCGTCCTTGGACCGACCTCACGCACGGCCTCGATCAGCCCGGATGTCAACGATCCCGCTTTCCGCAATACCGACTTCGATACGCTCTGTAGCCACTACCGTGAGGCCGCCAACGGTCTGATTGACGGCGGCGCCGATATCCTGATGGTGGAAACCGTATTCGACACGCTCAATGCCAAAGCCGCGGTGTTTGCCATCGATGACGTGTTTCATGACCGGGGCTGGCGATTACCCCTGATGCTCTCGGGCACCATCACTGACCGCTCGGGACGAACCCTGTCAGGTCAAACCGCTGAAGCATTTTGGTATTCACTCCGGCATGCCAAACCCATGGCCGTGGGCTTGAACTGCGCACTCGGCGCCAAAGATCTGCGGGCCCATCTGGACGTACTCAGCGGCTGTGCCGACACGTTCATTTCCTGTCATCCCAATGCAGGCCTACCGAACGCTTTCGGCGGCTATGACGAAAGCCCCGAGCAGATGGCTGAACAGTTGCGTGAATTCGCGCATTCAGGCCTTCTCAATATCGTTGGCGGCTGCTGCGGCACCACCCCTGATCACATCCGGGCAATCGCAGCCGCCGTAGCCGGGGCCAAGCCGCGTTCAGTTCCAGATCTTCCTGCGTTGACGCGCCTATCCGGTCTGCAGCCTTTTGTCATCACACCGAACATCAATTTCGTGAATGTCGGTGAACGGACAAACGTCACCGGTTCAGCGCAATTCAAGAAACTCGTGGTTCAGAAAGAGTTCGACAAGGCACTCACTGTCGCCAAACAGCAGGTCGACAATGGCGCACAGATCATCGACATCAACATGGACGATGGCATGTTGGACTCGGAGGCCGCGATGACGCACTTCCTGCGTCTGGTCGCCTCCGAGCCGGACATCGCCCGGGTTCCGGTGATGATCGATTCTTCGAAATGGTCAGTGATTGAAGCCGGCCTGAAGTGGGTCCAGGGCAAGTGCGTGGTCAATTCGATATCGCTCAAGGAAGGTGAAGCCGAATTTCTCCGGCAGGCCGACCTGGTTCGCCGCCATGGCGCGGCCGTGGTCATCATGGCGTTCGATGAAACCGGACAGGCCGACACCCTGGAACGCAAGGTCGCCATCTGCAGCCGGGCATACGACCTGCTGACCGAAAAGCTCGGATTTCCGCCAGAAGATATCATTTTCGACCCCAACATCTTCGCGATCGGGACAGGTATACGCGAACACGACGATTATGCTGTTGCCTTCATAACCGCCGCTGCCGAGCTGCGTCGGCGCTTTCCGCTCTCGCATGTTTCCGGCGGTGTATCCAACGTCAGCTTCAGCTTTAGGGGCAATACACCGCTGCGTGAAGCCATCCACTCGGTTTTTCTCTACCACGCCATCCGTTCCGGCCTGGACATGGGCATCGTCAATGCCGGCGCGATGCCGCTCTACGATGACTTGGACCCGGAGCTGCGCACGCTCGTGGAAGCGTTGGTGCTCAACACCGACAGCGAGGCGACGGAAAAAGTGATGGCCCGTGCAGCCGCCTTCCAGTCAGTCCGCGCTGAAGACGATCCGGCGGTTCTGGCCTGGCGCAGCTGGCCTGTCGCGGACCGATTGGCACATGCGCTTGTTCACGGCATTGATGCTTATGTCGAGACCGATACCGAAGAAGCCAGATTGGCAGCAGAACATCCCCTGCATGTCATCGAACAGCACCTGATGCGCGGCATGAACACGGTCGGTGATCTTTTTGGTTCCGGAAAAATGTTCCTGCCGCAGGTGATCAAATCGGCGCGGGTCATGAAGAAATCGGTCGCCCAGCTTCTACCGCACATCGAAGCCCTGAAGGAAATCGGCAGTACGGACAGTTCGAATGGCCGAATCATCATGGCCACGGTCAAAGGCGATGTGCATGACATCGGCAAGAACATCGTCGGCGTGGTACTGGCCTGCAACAATTTCGAAATCATCGATCTCGGTGTGATGGTGCCGGCACAGACCATCATCGATGCCGCCATCGAACACCGGGCGGTCGCCATAGGCCTGTCCGGCCTGATTACGCCGTCTTTGGAAGAAATGAGTCACATCGCCAAGGAAATGAAGCGCCAAGGCATTGCCCTACCCCTTCTCATCGGCGGAGCGACCACTTCGCGCGCGCATACCGCGCTTAAAATCGCGCCCCACCATGACCAGCCTGTTATCTGGGTCAAGGATGCCTCACGGGCTGTTGGCATCGCCGCAGCCGTCTGCACCCCGGAGCAGAACCAGGCACAGCTGCAGGAAGTCGCCGAGGATTATGCGCAGATCCGTCTCAGGCATTCCCAGAAATCGGATGCCAAGGCGCTCGTCACGCTCGAATCTGCACGGGCTAATGCCCTGAACATCGATTGGAGCGCGCACAGATTCACAGCGCCGCAATTCATTGGTACTCGCACGCTGAATGACATTCCGCTGGATGGGTTGACGCCTTACATTGATTGGACACCCTTCTTCCAGAGCTGGGAGCTATCGGGAAAGTATCCCGCCATTCTGGACGATGACGTGGTTGGAACACAGGCCCGCGCGCTGTTTGCGGACGCACAGCAGATGCTGGCACGGATGGTGTCGGAAAAATGGCTACGCGCGCGTGCTGTTGTCGGTTTCTGGCCGGCACACAGCTCAGGTGAAGATGTCCTGCTGGAAACTGTTTCGGGCGAATGTCGTCTGCATTTCCTCCGCCAGCAGGCTCAGAAGCCGGTATCGCGGCCGAACCTGTGTCTGGCTGACTTCATTGCACCGACATCGGATTATCTGGGGGCGTTCGCGGTCAACTGTGGCGAGGGTGTGGATGCCCGGGCCCATGCATTCGAGCAGGAACACGATGACTATTCCGCCATCCTGCTCAAGGCCCTGGCCGATCGGTTCGCCGAAGCCTGTACGGAATGGCTGCACCGCAAAGTCCGTACTGAGTTCTG
>JAJTGG010000010.1 GCA_021299355.1 Lysobacteraceae bacterium | reverse complement strand
TGCCGCAATCGAGAAGCTGAGACAGGTCAGTACGCTGATTATCGACAAGACGGGGACCTTGACCGAGGGTCGGCCCGCGTTCGACCGCGTTGTAGCCGCCCCTGGTCGCGATGCGGATGAGGTTCTGCGCCTTGCCGCCAGTTTGGATCAGGGCAGCGAGCATCCGCTGGCCGATGCCATCGTGCGCGCGGCACGCGAACGCGGATTGGTGCTTGATAAGCCGGACGATTTCGAATCAGCCTCCGGAATAGGCGTCTTGGGTACGGTTGCCGGGCACCGCCTGGCATTGGGAAACGGCGCCTTGATGCAGCAGCTCGGGATACCGCTCGATCAGTTGGCAGAACATGCAGAGGCTTTGCGTTCCGAAGGTGCCAGCGTCATGCATCTGGCTGTCGGCAACGAGCTGTTCGGCCTTCTGGCAGTTTCCGACCCCATTAAACCAAGTTCATTCGAGGCATTGGCTGCGCTCAGGGCGGTAGGCATCCGTATCGTCATGGCTACTGGCGACGGCTTGACCACGGCGCGCTCGGTAGGCAATGGCCGGGGATGGTATCAATGATGCGCCGGCGTTGGCAAAGGCGGATGTCGGCATCGCCATGGGCACCGGTACTGATGTGGCGATGAACAGCGCACAGGTCACTTTAGTCAAGGGTGATCTCCGCGGTATCGCCGTGGCAAGAGCATTGTCCGAACAGACGGTACGGAACATGAAACAGAACCTGGCGTTCGCGTTCCTTTACAACGCACTGGGCATCCCGGTCGCAGCTGGCATTCTGTTCCCCTTCACTGGCTGGTTGCTGTCGCCTCTGATCGCCGCTTTGGCCATGAGTTTCAGTTCGACATCTGTAATTGCTAATGCACTTCGGCTCAGCCGCCGCTGACAAGTATAAGTTTTTTCCATCTCTATCGAAGCAAGAATCGATTTATTAATCATTCGATTCTTGCTTCCCTCGATTCTGTCTCAAATTTGCAAGCGATTTTGCTTTGCCTTCAGCGCTTTTTGGGCCAGTACTCATTCCCCCCTGCCATTTACAGCGTACATCCCCTGGGCATGGCCGTGATTGACAGGGGGCTCCTGATTTCGTTTTAGCATGGCAAAGACGATCTAATCCTTGACTGCTCTTTACCGAAGTCATTCGCGCGCGCATGGATGCGTCTATAAATTCCGGAATATCAACCGAAGTCATTGGCACTGAAGGCAAGTAGGCACATAGGCCAGAAAACTTGGCCCACTCCTCAATGACTGCGTCTAGGATTCCGCTGTAATTATTACAAGGCGCATAGAGGCTTCTTTTAGCGCCTAAAACCAACTGAGAGAAGCTGTTTGGATAGTAATCAATCCGTATTTTCTTTTTACGCCGTGAACTCTGGGTTTCTTGCCTATGACTAGTAGCCAATTTGAAACCCCCATGGATAATGCAATACAGTGGAAGACGATTACGGTTCAGCTTGATGGTGTTCCACCACCTAATCTTGATTTCATTAGGATTTCCGGAGTTGGCTGGTCTTCAGTTGTTCTCTGACCCGTTATTCCGGCACTGTGTATGGTAAATCTATTAATAACTACACCGCCAGCGTATCAACTCAATTCGGAAATGACCCTTGACTGATACGCCAGCGGTTATAGTCTCTCTATTTTAATCCCGCCCGCGTAGCAACATTTTCTGACTAGCACCGCCAGTGGTTAAGCTTGGTACGCTGACGGGTATAGATTATTTTTTCCGCTTGGGCTTTTCAAAACGTGGTTTTGGTTCTAACCAGTCATCACTTGGCTTGAGAGTGGGGCTGGCATCAAGGGGCGGCCTGTTCTCAAGTTTGTTGATCTTGCGCCAGGTGATTGCATAATAGCTTGGCCGATTCCTGCCGCCCTGCTGGGTTTTTACGAGCAATCCATAGTGCTCGCACTCAGCAACGGCTTCCCAGATTGTTGTTGCAGAACTCCAGCCCTGTTTGCGCAAGAGAGACGGAGTCACGCACAGATAGCCATTATTGAAGCCAGTGTATTGGCGACCAAGATCGAGAAGCAGTTTGCATCCATGCCGGGAAAGCCGTAGCATATTTTCATGTCGAAGGCACGATAGCGGAATGATAAACGCGCTACCGCCATGAATCTCAGTCCAGCCGTTATCCTTCACCTTATAATTTTTTTTCGCCATTTAGCTGCTCTCCTTGTCCTTGGATGGCTGATGCTTTCGCCCTTGTGACGCTGCTCTCTCCAGCCTGTATTTAAGATCACCCTTGCGGGACAGTAGTTCATCTCGAGCCACCAATACCGCCTTAGCCATTACCTCCGTGAGGGGGATGCTAAAACAGCCTGATTCTTGATTTTTCATCGATTCTCGAAGCCACCTGCAAACTGGTTCACCTTTGAGATGCCTTGTAATCTCCCAGTTCTTGTCCAGAGGGCAAACAGGGGCGCTGCACGAGTCGAACCTTGGACAAAGGCTTGTGCTGAGTTTTATTGACTCGGGCTTGAGCATTGCTTTGCTCCTTGACTTAAGCATCTTTAAAACTCCCCTCAACAATGACCCTCTCTGCTGCATCGAGGCAATCCGCTAATTCGGTGCAAGCCAATGTTGCTAACTGGTTTTCTTGAGGGTCGATGTCCAGGCCAATCGTTTCAATGAAAGTGCGAAGTATGTTGATTGTGCTAAGGGCTTGATAGGTGTTTACCTCAATCAGAACGGCCGAAAGTCCCGAAATGAAGCCCATATCAATAAGATGAACAGTCGCCATCAGTTGCTTCCTCCCGCGCTTACTGACTCAATCAATGCACGAATGTCCTCGGCTCGCCATGCGGTGATTCGTTGGCCAAGAGATCGACAGGGTTGTGGATAACGGCCCTCCTTGACCCCCTTCCACCAAGTGCTTGAGCTGACAGGAAAGAACCCCTGCTCACCCTTAGCCTTGTTGCCGATAATCTGTCGCAGACGCAGAAATCCTTTCTCTGGTATTTGATTCATGGTTCATTCCTTGTGGTCGCCATTCCGCCTGGACGCCTTTGGCTTGGGCATAAAAAATCCCGCCAAACGGCAGGATGCGGAATCCAGATAAACGAAAGGCCCGCGAGTGCGGGCCTGTTGGATGTATCAAATCAGCGTGGAACGGCTTGGACTTGAAAATGCCAGTCCACTCTTTAATCATAACCCCGCTTTTTTGGGGTTGCGCGTTACTGTCCTTTGTTGTGAATCAGTGGTCGGACTGTTCGGACGTAGTCCATACAAGTGCATCAAGGTAGTCGGCCCAGATTTGAAGCATATTGAGCCGTTAAGCCAGATGCGCTGTACGGTTATAAGCCCGTCCGTTCGTGTCACGGATGGCGTGAGCAAGCTGATGATCGATGTAATCAACCCTGACTTGTAAGACTTCATCCAGAACCGTCCTAGCCATTGCACGAAAGCCATGCCCGCACATTTCATCTTTGGTGTAGCCCATGCGTCGTAATGCAGACAGGACGGCATTATTACTCATTGGGCGCTTTGGATTATGCGCCCCTGGAAATACATACCTACCATTGCCCGTCAAAAGATACAGACCCTCCAGTATTTCTATGGCCTGACGAGAAAGCGGTACTACATGAGGGTCACGCGATTTCATTTTACTAGCGGGAATATTCCAGCGACGCGCATCAAGATCAATGTCTTTCCATTCGGCACACCTTAGCTCGATAGGTCGAACAAAGGTGATAGGCGCAAGCATGAGCGCTGACTTCACGACAAATGATCCTTGATATTTAACAATCGATCTCAGCAGACCGCCGATTTCTTTGATGTCCGTTATAGCGGCTCTATGCTTGACCTCATGGCTTGGCAAGGCACTAGTGATGTTTGAAGCAGGATTCCTGTCGGCAAGCTCGTTATCTATGCCGAATTGGAATATTTGTGAGATGTTGAATCCCGCGCGCCTAGCAGTTTCAACGGCATCACGATCTACAATCCGCTTAAGTGTGTTTAGGACATCACTGCGAACAATCTCACGAATTGGCTTCTTGCCTAACCACGGGAAAATGTCACGCTCTAGGCGGCTTATGACCTTCTCGGAATGACTTGATGCCCACTTGGGGGACTTGAGGTCAAACCAGCGCCTCGCTACGCCCTCAAAGGTGTTTATGGCTGAATCAATCTCAGCGGCCTTTACAGCCTTTTTGTGCTCGCCTGGGTCAACTCCAGCGCCAAGCAGCTTTCGCGCCTCGTCACGGCGCTCACGGGCCTCCTTGAGGCCAGTGTCGGGGTATTTGCCAAGTGCAGCGGGCGAAATCTCGATGTAAAGCCCGCCCGAATCCGCCAGCTTGTATGGCTTGGATCGTGGCTTTGCGCTTCGTATTGTCGTATCGGATAGTGGCATTTGGTGTCCCCTGGCGATTGGGGGCATCGAAATCCGTGAAAATGCCCCATGCCCCCAACTATGCCCCCACAATGCCGGAGATTGCAAGTCTTGGCATCGGACAATATCGGACATGAAAA
Organism: Lysobacteraceae bacterium; assembly: GCA_021299355.1. Classification (GTDB taxonomy): domain Bacteria; phylum Pseudomonadota; class Gammaproteobacteria; order Xanthomonadales; family Xanthomonadaceae; genus Arenimonas. The sequence goes on along the minus strand of JAJTGG010000010.1, from coordinate 37,041 downwards.
AGGCCCAACTCCTTGTATGCTAAAAGGAATCAGGCCTGTATCGGACAACAAAGATATTCTATTTGGTGGCTATGGGTGGACTCGAACCACCGACCCCAGCATTATGAGTGCTGTGCTCTAACCGGCTGAGCTACATAGCCGAAACGTGACAAGGGCGCTATTTTCGCGGTTTTCGCCAGTGCTGTCAATGATTTGCCTAAACCCTGGTCAAAACGCCGCGCTTGTGGATTGCCACGCGCTGTGGCAGTCTTACAGGCAGTAGAATTTTCTGGAGTTCCGGCCGTGATAGATCCGGACGGTTACCGCCCCAATGTCGGCATCATCCTGATGCGTGCCGACGGCATGGTGTTCTGGGCCCGCAGGGTCAACCGGGATGGTTGGCAATTCCCGCAGGGCGGCATGAACACCGACGAAACCCCGCTGGAAGCCATGTATCGCGAGCTGGAAGAAGAAACCGGCCTGCAGTCGCATCATGTCGATGTGCTCGGCGCCACGCCCGGCTGGCTGCGCTACCGCCTGCCGCGGCGCAGTATCCGCAACCACACCAAGCCGGTATGCATCGGCCAGAAGCAGGTCTGGTTCCTGCTCAAGCTAAATGCCGATGAATCGGAAGTCCGCTTGGATATGACCGACACGCCCGAGTTTGATGACTGGCGCTGGGTCGATTTCTGGTATCCGGGTGAGAACGTGGTGCACTTCAAGCGCGAAGTTTACGTGCAAGCCCTGCAGCTGCTGTCGCCCATGGCGCGCGAACTGGCCGGCGAGGACAGTGTGCCGCGTCAGGTCGGCGATCGTCTTCTGGAAAACCTGCGCACGCGAAAACTGGCGCGCGATGCCCGCGGCCGTGCCGAACGTCAGGCACGCAAGCCGGCCTGATCAGGTGATGAAAGCGGTCAAGGCCGCCCGGACCCGTTCAAACTCGGCGGTGATGCCGGCGCCGGCCTGCAAGGAGGTATTGATGTCGCCGTTACGCGCACTTTTCTCGATGGTTTTGGCGATGTCGGACAGGACCAAGGCACCGAGGTTGGCGCTGGACGATTTCAGCGTGTGCGCCGGCGCCACCAGAGCCTGGCAGTCGCGGTTGTTGAGCGCAATCTGAATCTGGCCGATTAGTTTCGGGCTGTCTTCCAGATAGATGCGGACCAGGCTCCGGTAGTCGCTGCCCATCATTTCCTTCAGATCTTCGACGATTTCCATGTCAAGCGTCGGCCGTTCCGCGGCATCCGTTTCGGGCAGCGCCGCTGACGGCGTAGTAACGGCGACTGCCGGCAGTTCAACGATCTTTGTCTCACTGTGGCGCATCCTCCATTTCACCAAGATCTGCTCCAACTGTTTGCGATCGACCGGTTTCGACAGGTAATCGTCCATGCCTGCATCCAAACAGCGTTGACGGTCTTCGGCCATAGCGTTAGCGGTCATCGCAATGATCGGCAGACGTGGCAGTGCCTCTTCCGCTTCGATCCGACGCCAAGCCTGGGTGGCCTTGTAGCCGTCCATCACTGGCATCTGACAGTCCATCAGCACCAAATCGAAATTGTGCTTTTGCTGCAGCATGTCGAGTGCAATTTCACCATTTTCGGCACTCATGCATTCGAAATTGGAAATCTGGATCAAACATTGCGCCACCAGCAGATTGACTGGGTTGTCCTCCACCAGCAGCACCAGCCCGCGCGAGCTTCCGGGCATGGACAACAGATCGATCGGCAGGATGTTCACCGTCGGTTGCTGCTGGTGATCATTGGGGGGCTGAAGTTCGGTTGCGGTACTGGTCAGCAGGCGGTTCAGTTCCGTGAACAGGTTCGTCATGTCATTATTGCGCACGAGTACCCGGCATCGCGAGTTCTTGGCTGTGTTTGAAAGAATAGTATCAGATGGTTTCAGGATGGCAATTCGCAGTGCACTGAAAGCAGGATTGGAAAAAAGCTCTTCCTGAAGTTGTAATATGCTTTGCTGACCAGTGTTAAGGTCAAGAATAATCAAATCAAGAGCTGATATTTCGCCATCTGTGATGGATTCCCTAAGGATTTTTCTGGCCTCAAATATGGTGGAAATATTTCTGAGTTGAGCACCAGAATTAAGATTATATTTTTCAATTTTTTCGGTCAGTATAGGATCATTTGAAACGAGTAATACATTAGCTCTTTTTAACTCATTTGCAGGATCACGACTATCGCCGAGCGCTTTTAAGATAGGAACTTCGAACCAAAAAGTGGATCCCTTTCCAGTCTGCGAATCAACACCAATCTGGCCGGCCATCAGGTCGATGATTCGCTTACAGATGACAAGGCCAAGTCCAGTACCACCATACAGGCGCGTGGTCGAGGCGTCAGCTTGGCTGAAAGCCTTGAACAAACTGCCGGCGTTTTCTGGTGAGATACCGATACCGGTGTCCTTCACTTCGAAACGCAGGATGTGGTGTTGGCGGGTTTCCGACTTGGTCTTGACCGAAATTGTCACGCTGCCTTTGTCAGTGAACTTGATGGCGTTACTGAGCAGGTTGCTCAGCACCTGGCGTAGACGCACCGGATCGCTGCGAACGGCCAGACGCAGCGATGGATCCAGATTAACCTTAATGGTCAGCTGTTTGGCATCGGCCTGGCTCTGGAGCATACGTACCACCGAATTGATTGCATCGCGCAGATTCATGCCGGTAGTTTCTAGTTGTAGCTTGTTCGCTTCCAGTTTCGAGTAATCGAGGATGTCATCCACGATGCGCTTCATCTGGTCGGCGGAACTGCGTGCAGTACTCAGAATATCGGCCTGGTCCTTTTCCAGATGTGTGGTCGATAGAAGATCGAGCATCGGAATGATGCCGTTCAGCGGCGTACGGATTTCATGGCTCATGGTGGCCAGGAATTCGCTTTTGGCCATGGCTGCGGCTTCGGCGACCAGCTTGGACTTCTTCAGTTCGAGTTCCAAATTACGTTGGCTTTCCAGCTCGGTGCGTAGGCCGGTGACTTCCTGTGCATGATATTCGGTGTTTGCTATGGTTTCTGCGATTTGATTGTGGTGTTTTTCGATTCGGTGCCAGAGTGCAGCCACGAATGACACCGACAGCAGCGAGGCAATGACTGTGACGTTGAGCCAGACCGACTCGTCGAGCCACAGGGTGATACCGGAAGAGATGGCAGCACCTGCGGCTGAAGCTAAAGCGAGCCAACGTACTATTATAGACTGTTGGGATTTTTCTTGGTCCTTGTTCATCTCAGAGTTATTGTTGAACTTAGAGCGTCGACTGGTCAAAGCCGAATTCAAGCCCGCTGCCGGCCGAATGTACCAGGTTACCTTGGATGCCGTCGATGCCCTGCAACGGTTCGGCATCGGTATACAGGCCCGCCCGAAGCATGCCGCGGACGTCTTCGCGCATCTGCCACAGTGCGTTCAGGTCCCAGCGCGTTGCCCGATAGCCGGCAATCCGTGCCGGAAGGCCGTGCGATGCTATGGAAGCAGGGTGGTGGTCGATCATCTGCGGCTTGCCATTATCCGTTTGCGCGCGTTTTGCGGCCGATTCTTGAGCGCGCCTCAGCGCTTATTATGCACGCAAAATCAAGACTTTGACAGCCGGGTCGACGGGAGCGACCGGGCCGGGCGGGAACCGCTATAATGATGGACGTAGTCCGCGCCGGGAGTCGCTGCCATGGCGGTGCAAAACAAAGATCTGCCTCGCTTTTCAATCGTCAGCCAATCGCCCCGTTTCAAGGGGCTTGCCGTCTTGCTGGGCGGGCTCTGGCTACTGCTGGCCTTGGCTTGGGTCTGGCTGTTCTGGCGGGGTCTGCATTCCGATGCAGGCCAGCTCCGGCAACAGCGCGATGCGGCGATTGCCCAAAGCGAAGCACTGCAGAACAACGAAGCGCGCCTGAAGCAGAAGCTGGCGAACGCCAAGCGTGCCGAATTTATCACCCGCAGCGCGAATAACCAGATCCAGGAGTTCCTGGCCGAGAAAGACGAACAGATCGCTGGGCTCAAGGCCGATATGGATTTCTACGAACGCCTGGTCGGTTCCGGCGGCCGTCGGCACGGCCTGAGCGTGCATAACGCCGAGTTCACGCCCGGCGCCGGCAATACCTGGCACTACACCATCACCCTGACCCAGAATATCAACCGCGGCGGTTTGACCTCGGGCCAGATGCGATTCGCCGTGGACGGTGTTTCCGGCGGTAAACTGAAGAGCGTGGAGTGGGCGCAGTTGCTGCAGAAAACGGATGCGCCGGCGCAGGCCTTTTCCTTCCGCTATTTCCAGCAGATCGAGGGTGATGTCATGTTGCCGCCGGGTTTCACCCCGCAACGGGTCCGGGTCAGCGTCAGCGGCGGTTTCGGCAAACAGGAACAGCGTTTCGACTGGACGGAGAGCCGTCCGGTCGCAACGCCGGAAATTTAATTTTTCATTCAATCAGTGATGGAGTGTCATCGATATGTTGGGAAGTAAAAAAACAAAGCTGTCCGCGAACGGATCGGACAATGTGGAAACCCTGATCGGCCGCCATGTGGTGATCCAGGGCGATCTGCTGTTCTCGGGCGGGCTGTACATCGAAGGCAAAGTGCTCGGCAAGGTCATCGCCGAGGATGGCGCCGACTCGCTGCTGACCCTGGCCCAGGGCGGTGTCATCGAGGGCAGCATCAGCGCGCCGAAGGCGGTCATTTCCGGTCGGCTGACCGGCGATATCCACAGCCGCGAGCGCATTGAACTGACCGAAACCGCCCACATCCAGGGCAATATCCATTACCGGTTGATTGAAATCACCGCAGGCGCCACCGTCAGCGGGCAGTTAATCCACCAGCAGACGGCCGAATAACCCCATTCCGAGGCATTGCCATGAGCGAACCGACCTACCAAACCGTTGCCGCACCGCTAAGCCTGACCGCTTCGGCCGCGGCAAAGGTCGCCAGCCTGATTACCGAGGAAGCCAATCCTGAACTCAAGCTCCGCGTGTACATCAGCGGCGGCGGCTGCTCCGGATTCCAGTACGGCTTCAGTTTCGACGAACAGGCCGAAGCCGATGACCTAGCGGTGCAGCGCGACGGCGTGACCCTGATCGTCGATCCGCTCAGCCTGCAGTACCTGATGGGCGCCGAAGTGGATTACCGCGAAAGCCTGCAGGGCTCGCAGTTCGTCATCCGCAATCCCAATGCCAAAACCACCTGCGGTTGCGGCAGCAGCTTCTCGGCCTGATGCGCATTCCAGATTTCGCGTTCCGTCATCCCGGCCTGGACCGTGCCGAACCGATGCGCACGCATCCGGCCGAACTGGATGCGGCCTGGGCGGATGCGCGCCTGCTGGTTCTGAATGAACAAGGCGAAGCCTGCTGTTACAGCGCGTCTGAAATTTACTATCCCGCCACCAGTGTCTCTTTGCGTCGTCCGGAATCGGCGACCTTACTGGGTTTCGATGCCGGTCAGGCTACCTTCGCCTTGCCGCTGGATGCGCAGGCGCACGCCCCGCATGAAGCGATCGGTATCCGCGCCGCGGCCGTGCAGTGGCCGGAAATGGATGCCGCCATCTTTGCCCAGGCCAAAGCCATTCTGCATTGGCAGGCCCAGAGTAAATTCTGCGGTCGCTGCGGGGGTTTGCTCGATCTGAAAACCGCCGGCTACAGTGCAGTCTGTGGCGGCTGCGGTCTGGCCAGTTATCCGCAGACGCATCCGGCCACCATCATGTGCGTCAGCGACGGCGAGCACCTGCTGCTCGGCCGGCAGGCAGCTTGGCCGGAGAAGCGCTGGTCGCTGCTGGCCGGTTTCGTCGAGCCCGGCGAATCTCCCGAGCAGACCGTGGTACGCGAGGTTTGGGAAGAGTCCGGCGTGCGCGTCGAGCGCGTGCGTTATGTCGCTTCTCAGCCCTGGCCGATGCCTATGGCGCTGATGGTCGGATACGATGCCTACGCCCCGATGCAAGCCATCAATATCAGCGATGAATTGCAGTTCGCACGCTGGTTCAGCCGTGAGGAACTCAAGGCGCTGGTCGTGGCTGATGAATTGACCTTGCCTGACCCGCTGTCGATTTCGCGCTATCTGATCATGCGCTGGTTGCATGCCGATTCCGCCGTGGCCGAATTTTGGCATACTACAGCCTGACAAGGGGGCATGCATGACCTGGACGGTAATGGCGGTGGTGGCAGCATTGTTGATCGGCCATGTCCTGCCGCAGGTCAGCCGTTGGCGCGATTTCACCTGGTTCGAACGTTGGCTGGAAATCGTGCGCCGTATCGCGCTCGGGTCCTCGCCATGGCATTCGTATGCCGGCGTGTTCCTGTGTGCCGGTCTGCCGGCGCTGGTAATTGCGCTACTGGCGGGCTGGTTGGACGGCATCTTCGCCTTCCTGGTGGCATTGGCCGCCATGCTGTACACCTGGGGTCCGCGCGATCTCGATCTGGACGTCAATGCGATTATAGATGCCGAAGGCCTGGAGGCGAAAGAACGCGCCGCCGCGGTTTTGTACGAAGAAGGCCAGCTGGTGTCCTTGGAGGGTCCGGTGGCGGTGGCGGCGGTGTTTGAAAACGCGCTGACGCGTTGGTTCGCGGTGCTGTTCTGGTTTCTGCTCTTGGGCCCGGGCGGCGCACTTGCGTACCGTCTGCTCTATCTTCTGGTGCATCACAAACACGACATGGTCCTGCCGGAGGAGCTGCGCGATGCCGCCGCTAAAACCCTCAATGCCGCGCACTGTCTGCCGGCGCACCTGATGACCCTGGCCATGGCGCTGGCGGCCAATTTCGACAAAGTGGTGCAGGTCTGGCGTGATTGGTACGCCGAGGGCGGATTGAGTCTGGACTATGCCTTTCTGTCCGCCGCCGCCAACGCCAGTGTGGCTTCGGAGCTGGCGGATGAAGCAGCCGATGCCGAAGATGGCCCGTCTTCGGCCCCGGCGCTGCTGGAACTGCGCGATGCCATGAGTCTGGCCTGGCGCATGCTGCTGCTGTGGCTGGCGGTGCTGGCTGTGTTCGTTCTGGCGGGTCTGGTGAACTGAACCGATTCAGTCCCGCTTGCGGTAGTGAAGGATCGCCAGACGGCACACGACCATAATCGGAATAGCGCCTTTGATATTCTCAGGCTATGCCCACTCGCCGCGTAGCGATTTCACTTTCTCCTCCAAATCCACCGCCTTTGCACCGGCGCCGTCCACCGGCGCTTCCGCCATGATCGTTACATGCGCACGGATGCGGCTGGGCAGACGCAGCGTGTTGATGACGCCGCTGCGACTGAAGATGCTGGCCCACATGCCGCGGATTGCCATCGGTACCACCGGCACCGGGCGTGCGGCCAGAATGCGTTCCATGCCGGGTTTGAACGAACCGATTTCACCATCCGGAGTCAAACGACCTTCGGGAAATATGCAGACCAGCTCGCCTTCGGCCAATGCCTGATCCACGGCAGCGAAGGCACGTTCCATCAGTTCCGGATCCTCGCTTCTGCCGGCAATCGGGATGACGTTGGCGGCCTTGAACGCCCAGCGCGCACCGGGCGTGTTGAATATCTTGTAGTACATCACGAAGCGGATCGGACGCGACACCGCGCTGCTCAACAGCAGGGCGTCCATGTAGCTCACGTGATTGCACACCAAGAGCGCCGGCCCCTCATCCGGTACATGTTTCTCGATGCCGTGCACCTCGACCCGGTACATGATGCGGATGTAGATCCAGGCCAGGAAGCGCAGGAAGAATTCCGGCACCAGCAGCATCAGGTAAACCAGCACCGCCAGATTCAGCACCGACAGCAGCAGGAACACTTCCGGAATGTTGAAACCCAGATAGCGCTGCAGCACGATGCCGGTGACCGCTGCCGAGACGATGAACACCGCGTTCTGGATGTTCATGCCGGCGATGACGCGCGACAGGTGATGTTTCTCGGTGCGGCTCTGGATCAGCGCGAACAGCGGCACGATGAAGAAGCCGGCGAACAGGCCGATCAGGGTCAGATCGGCCATGATCCGGAAGCTGCCGGCCTGCTGCCAGAACTGCGACAGAGTGATGCCGGTTTCCGGAGCCAGCCCGGGCCGGGCGAAATACAGATCGGCGCAGAATACCGTCATGCCGAGCGCGCCGAACGGCACCAGACCGATTTCCACCGTGCGCTGCGAGAGTTTTTCGCACCACAGCGAACCCAGACCGGTACCAATTGAGAACAGCGCCAGCGCCAGCAGGTTCAGGGATTCCGAACCGCCCAGATGCAGCTTGGCGTAATTCGGCAATTGCGCACTGAGCAGGGTACCGACGAACCAGAACCAGGACACGCCGAACACCGCGCGCCGCACCACCGGATTGTGGCGGACCATGCCCAGCACATGCAGGGATTCGGCAATGAGATTCGTATTGATTTTGAGATCCGGCGCGATGGCCGGCGCCATCGGAATCGCGCGGCTGACCAGATGCCCGGTGACCGCCAGGCCGATCATCGCCGCGGCCGCGGCCTGTGGTCCGTAACCGGGAATCATCAGCAGCGACATGCCGGCGATCATGCCGATCAGGATCGAAATGGAGGTACCCATTTCCACCAGACCATTACCACCGGTGAGTTCTTCGGGTGCCAGCACCTGCGGCAGGATGGCGTATTTGACCGGGCCGAACAGGGTGGATTGCACGCCAGTCAGGAACAGGCAGAACAGCAGCAGTGCGGGCAGGCCGTAGATGAAACCGAAAGCCGCCAGACTCATGATCGCAATTTCCATCGCGGTGGTGATGCGGATCAGGCGTGCCTTCTCGACCTTCTCGGCGATCTGGCCGGCGGTGGCGGAAAACAGGAAGTAGGGCAGGATGAACAGCGCCGGCGCGAGATTGGCATACAGCGTCGATTGCTCGGTGCTCAGGCCCATCTGGTACACCATCAGCGCCAGCATGGCGTTGCGGAACACGTTGTCGTTGAACGCGCCGAGCGCCTGCGTCAGGAAGAACGGCAGAAAGCGGCGTTGTTTCAGCAGTTCATATTGGGAGTGGGCCATGGTGCGCGGATTCGGTGACCAAGGCCCACTATAGCCGACTCAGGTGCTCGCGTTCGATGGCGCGCCAGCCGATGTCGCTGCGGTGGAATTCGCCCAGCCAGTTGATCTGGTCGGCCAGCGTATAGGCCGTATTCTGGGCCTCGGCCACGCTGTTGCCGAGTGCGGTGGCGCACAGCACGCGGCCGCCGCTGGTCAGCACCTGGTCTTCTTCCAGCCGGGTGCCGGCATGGAACAGCTTGCTGTCCGGTGGCGCGTCAATGTCGAGACCGTGGATCACATCGCCGGTACGCGGCGTACCGGGGTAATGCTCGGCGGCCATGACCACGCCCAGCGCCGGGCGCGGATCCCAGCGTGCTTCGGTGGCGTGCAGTCGGCCGTCGATGGCGGCTTCGATCAGTGTGCTCAGATCGGATTGCAGACGTAGCATCACCGGCTGGGTTTCCGGATCGCCGAAGCGTACATTGAATTCGATCACTTTCGGTGTGCCGGCCGCATCGATCATCAGACCGGCGTACAGAAAACCGGTGAACGGCATGCCGTCACTGATCATGCCACGCACGGTCGGTTCAACCACTTCGCGCATCACCCGTGCATGTACTTCCGGGGTGACCACCGGTGCCGGTGAATACGCGCCCATGCCACCGGTGTTCGGGCCGGTGTCGCCGTCACCGACGCGTTTGTGGTCCTGGCTGGTCGCCATCGGCAGCGCGGTACGGCCGTCCACCATCGAAATGAAACTGGCTTCTTCGCCGGTCAGGAATTCCTCGATGACTACGCGCGCGCCGGCCTCGCCGAACTGGTTGTTGCCGAGCATGTCGGTAATCGCGGCTTTGGCCTCAATCAGCGTCATCGCCACCACCACGCCTTTGCCGGCGGCCAGACCGTCGGCCTTGATCACAATCGGCGCACCGACATGATCGACATGCGCCAACGCTTCGGCTTGGCTATCGAACACCGCGTAATGCGCGGTCGGAATGCCGTGCCGCGCCAGAAAATCCTTGGCGAAGGCCTTGCTGCCTTCCAGCTGCGCGGCGGCCTGGCGGGGCCCGAAGATACGCAGGTCGTGCGCCTGGAACAGATCGACCACGCCCAGCACCAGCGGTGCTTCCGGGCCGACCAGGGTGAACGCCACGTTCTCGGCTTGCGCCAGCGCCAGCAGGCCGTCGATGTCGGTGACCGCGACAGCGACGTTGCGGCATTTGCCCTCGCGGGCGGTGCCGGCATTGCCCGGGGCCACCAGTATTTCCGTGATCCGCGGCGACTGCGCCAAACGCCAGGCCAGTGCGTGTTCACGCCCGCCGGATCCGATCACGAGAATTTTCATGGGTGTTCCTCAGTGTTTGAAGTGGCGGCGGCCGGTGAATACCATGGCGATACCGTGTTCATTGGCGGCGTCGATGACTTCGTTGTCGCGCATCGAGCCGCCGGGCTGGATGACCGCGGAGATGCCGGCTGCGGCGGCGGTGTCGATGCCGTCGCGGAACGGGAAGAACGCATCCGAAGCCATCACCGCGCCGGGCACGGCCAAGCCGGCATCATCGGCCTTGATGCTGGCGATTTTCGCGCTGATCACCCGGCTCATCTGGCCGGCGCCGATGCCGATGGTGCGCTGATCCTGCGCAAAAACGATGGCGTTCGATTTCACGAACATCGCCACTTTCCAGGCGAACAGCATATCTTCCAATTGTTCGAGACTCGGCTGGGTATTGCTGACCGTTTTCAGATCCTTGATGCCCAGCGTGTCGCTGTCGGTGTTCTGTACCAGCAGTCCACCGGCAACGCGTTTGTAATCCCAGTCGCCGCGATGACCGTCGAGCGCGCCGCAGTCGAGCACGCGCACGTTCGGCTTGCGCGCGAATGCGGCCTGCGCATCCGGGCTGATGCCGGGCGCGATGACCACTTCCACGAACTGGCGTTCGGCGATGGTGCTCGCGGTTTTGCCATCGAGCACGCGGTTGAAGGCGATGATGCCGCCGAAAGCCGAGGTCGGATCGGTGGCAAAGGCGCGGTCGTAGGCGTCGCCGACGTTGGCGGCCACGGCCACGCCGCAGGGGTTGGCGTGTTTGACGATGACGCAGGCCGGTGCGTCGAAGGCCTTGACGCATTCCAGCGCGGCATCGGCGTCGGCGATATTGTTGAATGACAGTTCCTTGCCTTGGATGAAGCGGGCGGTGGCGACGATGCCGCTGCCGGCGGCGGCTTCGACGAACAGGGCGCCGGCCTGATGCGGATTCTCGCCATAGCGCAGGGCGCTGCCGAGTGCGAAGGCCGGATGCAGGCTGGCTGGCCAGGGTTTTGGTTCATCGGGGTTATCGGCGCGTTTGGACAGCCATTCGGTGATCTGGCCGTCGTAGGTGCTGGTATGCGCATAGGTTTTCGCGGCCCAGCTGCGGCGCTGCGCGTCGGTGCTTCCGCCTTCGGCAAGCGTATCGATGAAGCCGGCATAATCAGCTGGATCGGTCAGTACCGCAACACGCGCATGATTTTTGGCGGCGGCGCGCAGCATGGCCGGTCCGCCGATGTCGATGTTCTCGATTGCCTCGTCGTACGTGCAGTCGGGTTTGGCGACGGTGGCCGCGAACGGATAAAGGTTCACCACCAGCAGGTCGATGGCCTCGATGCCATGCTCGGCGCTGACCGCGTCATCGGTGCCGGTACGCGACAGCAGGCCGCCGTGGATTTTCGGATGCAGGGTTTTCACCCGACCGCCCATGATTTCCGGAAAGCCGGTCACGCTGCTGACATCGGTGACGGCCAGGCCGGCGTCGCGCAGGGTTTTGGCGGTGCCGCCGGTGGATAGCAGCTGCACGCCATGCGCAATCAGGGCCTCGGCCAGCGGCAGCAGGCCGGATTTATCGGACACCGACAGCAGAGCGCGACGGACGGGATGGCGGATGGCAGGCATAAATCACTCCGAAAGGGGTTTAATTATAAACCCTCGGGGTGAGGCATTGGGGCTAGATCAGCCCTCGGAAACGGCGTATTGCTTGAGTTTCTTGCGCAGGGTAGCGCGGTTCATGCCAAGGATTTCGGCCGCACGGCTCTGATTGCCCCGGCAGTAGATCATCACTTCCTGCAGCAGTGCCGGCTCGACTTCGGCCAGCACGGTGTCGTAAAGATCGTTGCTTCGGGCATGCCCCATATCCTGCAGATACCGGCGCACGACGCGGGCCACGACATCTTTCAGGCAGGGTTGGGTTTTGGTTTCGGGGGTACTGCTGTGGATGAGATGCAGGGTGTTCACTTACGGCTCGTGCGGGTATTTTTTCCGGCCGTGTAGTGTATCCCGATTTGCGAACCCTTACCTGAACGCCTCAGTGAAAATCGAAAGCGAAGCCCGCGGCCTTGCCGGAGGTTTCCTGCAGCGCGATTTCCACCGAGACGGTCTGTCCGGGTTTGATGTCGCCGTCCTGCGCGGCATTGAGGTATTCGCGCGGACGGAAACGACGCATGGCGAGGGCCTCGCCGGTGATATCGCTGAGGCGGATTTCGATTTGCGGCCAGGGCTGCGGCCATTGTGCCTCATTGCGGAAACTCAGCTGTACCCGCAAAACCCCGGCCTGTTCGGGGTCGGCGGCAACCGCCTGACGCACCGGCACGAAAGCCTCCGGCTGGCGCCAGGCCGCGAGCTGGCAGGAGGCCAGTAGGCACAGGCGGCTGACCAGCGGCCGCCAGGCCGGATTTTCGGCCAGCGCATCGCGTTTGGCCAGAATGATCTGCAGGCCCAATGCCAGAACCAGCACGAAAATGCCGGCCAGCAACGCGCGGCGGTTTCGCTCAGCGTTTGCGGCCATCGATGCGGATCCAATCGTCGTGCTGCGTTACCGTCAATGCCTCGAAATGTGGGGCGAAAGCCGCCAGCACCTCGTGTTCCTGACCTTTCAGAATGCCGGACAGGGCGATGAGGCCACCGGTCTGCGTGCGTGCCGCCAGCGTGTCATGCAGGGCGATGAGCGCCGAGGCCAGGATGTTGGCCAGCACTACCGGATACTGGCGCAGCGGTTCGGCCTCCGGCAGATAGACCTGCAGCAAATGACCGACACCGTTGCGTTCGGCGTTGTCATGCGTGGCAATCAGCGCCTGCGGATCGTTGTCGACACCGACAGCCGAAGCCGCACCCAGTTTCAGCGCCGCCAAGGCAAGAATGCCGGAACCGCAGCCGAAATCGAGCACGTCCTTGCCGCGCAGATCGAGGCCGTCCAGCCATTGCAGACAGAGCGCGGTGGTCGGGTGCGTACCCGAACCGAAGGCCAGGCCCGGATCCAGACGGATGATGACGCCATTCGCCGCTTCAGGCGGGGCGTCACGGTGCCAGGGAATGATCCAAGTGCGACTGCCGAAGCGCATCGGTTCGAATTGATCCAGCCAGGCCCGTTCCCAGTCTTGGTCTTCCACCGTGCGGAATGTGGCGCTGGACCAGTCGATGCCGCTGTCGTAGGCATCCAAGGCATGCAGCAACAGGCCTTCATGGGTGCCGGCATCGAACAGCGCCAGCAGCACGATGTCGTTCCACAACGGGGTTTCGCCAACGCCGGGTTCGAGGATGGCTTTTTCGTTTTCGGCATCGGCCGCGTCCAACAGTGACACGCTGAGCGCGCCGAGTTCGTTCAACGCGGTTTCTACCCGCGCTTCCTCACTGGCTTTGCAGGCGATGGACAGCTCGAGAAACGGCATCAGGTCAGGCCAAGGCCTTTGTCTTTGCGTTCGGCCAGGCGTTTTTCCAGATAATGGATGTTGGTGCCGCCCTGGAAGAAACCGGCATCGGCCAGAATGCGTTGCTGCAGCGGCACATTGGTCTTGATGCCGTCCACGATCATTTCCGACAGCGCGCAGCGCATGCGGTAAATCGCCTGTTCGCGGGTGTTGCCGTGCACGATCAGTTTGCCGATCATCGAATCGTAATTCGGCGGTACTTTGTAGCCTTCGTAGATGTGCGAATCGACGCGCACGCCGGGGCCGCCCGGCGAGTGAAAATGTTTGATGAGGCCCGGACTTGGCAGGAAATTGTCCGGATCCTCGGCATTGATGCGGCATTCGATGGCGTGGCCGCGGATGACGATGTCGTCTTGGGTCAGCGACAGTTTCTGGCCGGAGGCAATCAGCAGCTGTTCGCGCACCAGATCGACGCCGGTGATCATTTCGGTGACCGGATGTTCGACCTGGATGCGGGTGTTCATTTCGATGAAGTAGAAACGGCCGTTCTCATACAGGAATTCGAAGGTGCCGGCGCCGCGATAGCCGATGCGCACGCAGGCTTCGGTGCAGATGCGGCCGATTTCGGCACGCTGCTCGGGGGTGATGCCCGGAGCAGGGGCTTCTTCCACCACTTTCTGGTGACGGCGCTGCATCGAGCAGTCGCGTTCGCCCAGATGGATGGCATTGCCCTGGCCGTCGGACAGCACCTGTATTTCGATGTGGCGCGGATTTTCCAGGAATTTTTCCATGTAGACCATGTCGTTGTTGAACGCGGCCTTGGCTTCCTGTTGGGTGGTGGTGATCGAAGTAATCAGGCTATCGGCTTCGCGCACCACGCGCATGCCGCGTCCGCCGCCGCCGCCGGCCGCTTTGATGATGACCGGATAGCCGATGTCTTCGGCCATTTTCAGATTGGCCATAGCGTCGTCGCCGAGCGGTCCGCCCGATCCGGGCACGCAGGGTACGCCGGCATCCTTCATGGCGCGGATGGCCTCGACCTTGTCGCCCATCATGCGGATGACATCGGCGGTGGGGCCGATGAAAATGAAGCCGGACCCTTCGGCACGTTCGCAGAAGGTTGCGTTTTCCGAAAGGAAACCGTAACCCGGATGGATGGCGTCGGCGTCGGTCACTTCCGCGGCGGCGATGATGGCCGGAACATTCAGATAGCTTTCAATCGACGGCGCCGGACCGATGCACACCGATTCGTCGGCCATGGCCACGTGCTTCAGGTTGCGGTCGACGGTGGAATGCACGGCGACGGTCTTGATGCCGAGCGCGCGGCAGGCGCGCAGGATGCGCAACGCGATTTCGCCGCGGTTGGCGATGACGACTTTTTTCAACATGGCTTCAACCTGCTCAGGAGATGATGAACATCGCTTCGTCGAATTCGATGGCCTGGCCCGGCTGGACCAGAACGGCGGTCACGGTGCCGGACACGTCGGCTTCGATCGGATTGAACATCTTCATCGCTTCGATGATGCCGATAGTGTCGCCGGCTTTCACAGTCTGTCCGACGCGCACATAAGGCGCGGCTTCCGGGCTCGGCGAGGCGTAGAAGGTGCCGACCATCGGAGAGCGCACGGTGTGGCCGTCCGGAACCGCTTTGGCCGATTTGCCGACCGCTTCGGCCGAGGGCCCGGAACTGGCGGCCGGCGCCCGCGTCGGCGCTTCGGCCGGGGTCGCCGGAGCGGCAACATGATGGATGACCGGAGCCGGTGCGGTCATGCCGGTGTGGCGGGCCAGCCGTACGGTCTCCTCACCTTCTTTGATTTCCAGTTCGGAAAGGCTGGACTTTTCCAGCAGTTCGATCAGGGCTTTGATTTTGCGTAAGTCCATAATGACCTCAGGTACGTGGTTCAGGGGGTATCGGCGGCGGATGCGGGAAACCACTGCATCAGCTGCGTCAATGCAAAGCGGTAACTGTCCGGACCGAAGCCGCAGATGACGGCTTTGGCCAGATCGGAAAAATAGGAATGCTGCCGGAACGGCTCGCGGCTGTGTGGATTCGACAGGTGCGCCTCGATGAAGGGCAGGCCGACTGCCGCGAAGGCATCGCGCAGGGCGACCGAGGTGTGGGTGAAGGCCGCCGGGTTGATCAGGATGGCATCGACGCCCTCGGCCGGCGCGCGTTGCACCGCCTCGACCATCTCATGCTCGGCATTGCTCTGTAGGAACGCGATGCGGTGACCGGCGCTTTCGGCCTGGATTTTCAGGGCCTCATTGATCTGTGCCAGAGTCTGTGTGCCGTAGATTCCCGGCTCGCGCTGCCCTAGCAGATTGAGATTCGGACCGTTTAGTACCAGAAAATACGCCACAACACCCTCCCCAAGCGAACGGTCAGTTTCGCAAACTTAGGGGGTTTTGTCTAGAAAATGACGTAATTTCCCTGAAAATGAATGCTGTTTGATTTTTGTTAACCGCGGCTCATCAGCGCATGCCATCCAGCAGCCATTCCCGCAAGTGGGCTTCGCCGGCAAACACGCCGATATGGCGTTTGACCAAGCGGCCCTGCGGGTCGATTAGCACTGTGAACGGCAGCACCCCCCAGCCATTACCCAGATGCACCGAGCTGTCTGTTGCCCCGGGCGGCTCGTGGTGTTGGGTGAATCGGACCGGGATATCGGTCAGCAGGGTAGCGGCCGCATCGGGGGCTTCCAAGGCGATGCCAATG
Organism: Lysobacteraceae bacterium; assembly: GCA_021299355.1. Taxonomy (GTDB): domain Bacteria; phylum Pseudomonadota; class Gammaproteobacteria; order Xanthomonadales; family Xanthomonadaceae; genus Arenimonas. The sequence continues at coordinate 20,746 of JAJTGG010000010.1, read as the reverse complement.
ACTTCAAAACGGCCCTGGTTATCGGCGTGCAGCGCATCCAGCCAGGGCATTTCCAATCGGCAGGGGCCGCACCAGCTGGCCCAGTAGTTGATGACCTGCCAGCGGCCCGGGGTCGGCAGGGTGCGCGGGCTGCCACCGAAGTCGGTCACGGTGAACGACCGCACCGTGTCGCCGATGGCGGCGGCGCCGCCCGGCGCCGGATATTTCGGTGGCACCAAGCGCTCAAACAAGGCCTGTCCAATCTCCGTGCGCAGCAGAATGCCCGGACCGGCGATGAAGATGCCGGCCGCCAGCCCCAGCAGGGCAGCCAACAAGGCCAGCATCACCACTTTCAGCGGTTTCATTGCGCCAGCGCGTCACGCATGATGTCGTGCGTCAGCAGCTGCGGCAGTTTTTTGCCATCGCCCGGACCTTCGGGGTACACCACATACAGCGGCACGCCCGGCGTGTCGTATTGATCCAGATAAGCGCTGATGTCCGGATCCTGGTTGGTCCAGTCGCCGACCAGGTACACGGTGCCGGTATCTTTCAGAAGCTGCGTGAATGCGTCTGTATGCAGCACCGCTTTTTCATTGACTTTGCAGGTGATGCACCAGTCGGCGGTCATGTCGACGAACACCGGCGTGCCTTGCGTGCGTAGTTCGGCCAGACGTTCCGGACTGAACGCCTCATAATTCCTGCCTTGCGTGCTCATTGCGGCGCCCGGCTGCGCTTGCTGCAGTGCAACACCGAAGCTGGCGGCGGCCAGCACACCAAGCAGTAGCGCGATGGCTTTGGCACGCAGGCTGGGCGCCATCTTCTGCCGTTCGAACCACCACAGCGCGGCGGTCAGTGCGGTGGCAGCGATCAACAGCAGGGCCAAGCCGTTCACGCCCTTCTGGTTGCCGAATACCCAGGCCAGCCAGACTGCGGTCAGATACATCGGATAGGCCAGCCAATGTTTGAGTGTGTCCATCCACGCGCCGGGTTTCGGCAGTTTGCCGGCAAGGCCTGGCAGGAAGCCGATCAACAGGAATGGCAAGGCCAGACCGAGGCCGAGGGCCAGAAAAACCGAAAGCGCCAACACCCAGTGCGCGGTAAAGGCGAAGGCCAGCGCGCTGCCCATGAACGGGGCCGTGCACGGGCTGGCCACCACCACCGCCAGCACGCCGGTGAAGAAATCGCCGGTCGGACCGGATTTTTCGGTGAGCGATTGGCCCATGCCGGCGAAGCCGGAGCCCCAGTTGAACAGGCCCGACATCATCAAACCGATGCCGAACATCAGCAGCGCCAGACCGCCGACGATGATCGGCTGCTGTAATTGGAAGCCCCAGCCCAGGGCCTGACCGGCACTGCGCAGGGCCAGCACGCCGATGCCGAGTGCGGCGAAACTGCTCATGACGCCGGTGGTGTACCACAGGGCATGACTGCGCGCATGGCCGGGCGTGTTGGCTTTGGCCAGCGCCATCGCCTTGAAGGACAGCACCGGAAGCACGCAGGGCATCAGGTTGAGAATCAAACCGCCGAGCAGCGCGAGTAACAGGGCTGGCAGCCATTGCAGCAAACCGCTCGGTGCAGCGGCGTCCGGCGCGTCGGTGGCGACAGGGGTGCCACCGGCGGGCAGTTCGAGGCTGAGGTTTTTTTTCATCGGCGGATAGCAAATGCCGTTTTCCTTGCAGCCCTGATAATCCACGATCAATTGCAGCGGACCGGCTTGTGTGGTTCGACGTTGCAGGGGCAGGGTGATTTCCGCCGGTTCGAAATACACCGGCACGGTGCCGAATTCCGGATCGGGATACCACACCGCTTCCGGCAGTTTCGCTTTGCCCGGTGCGGCGATTGCGTCCTGCGATGCGGTGAAAGCAATCTTATCGCGGTACAGGTAGTAACCCTCGGCCGGCGTCAGTTTCAGCAGCAAGGCCCCCGCGTCGCCGACGATGGCCTCGATCTGGAAGGCCTGATCTTCCGGCAGCGCCGCATCGGTGCTTGCGCCGTTCAGGCCGAGCAGAGCTTTGCCGTCCGCCGCTGCGGCGGTATTCAGCGGAATCCGCAGACGCTTGTTCTGTGGCGGGTAGCAGATGCCGATATCGGCGCAGCCTTGGTATTGCAGACGCAACAGCACATGGCCGGTGCCATCCGGTGCGTCAAAGCGGACCGTAGTGACCAATTCCTTCCGGTAGGTTTCGACATCGCCGAAGAATTCATCGCGATAGGGTTTGCCGGCAGGAAGCTGCAGCGGCTCCAGCGTCACCTCCGGGTTATCGCTTTCGATGGCGGTACGGTGCTTGTAAAGATAGTAGCCTTCAGCAATGCCCCAGCGGATGCGTACGCTGTCGCCGCTGACCGCTTCGATGGACAACGGGTAGGCCTGATCGACCGGCAGCAGGTCGGCTTCGGAAACGGCCCGTGCGGGGGCGGTCAACACAGAGAGGATCAGAGCGAAGCTGAAGGCAAGACGATTCACGGGCGTTCCGGGAGGGCGGTTTCAACGGCTTTCTAGGGTAGCCCAAAGCCGCGGCTTTGCCGACCCCTTGAAAGCCGGCAAGGCGGCCCCCATTAGTCGGTATACCCTGTGCTGCGGGTTTTCGCGTAGAATTTGGCACTCTCCTCTCTCGAGTGCTAATCCGCCGGCTCGGGATTTATCCAACATATTGATTTTAAACACAAAGGTAATTTATGAACATCAAGCCTCTGCATGATCGCGTTGTCATCAAACGCATGGAAGAAGAAAAACTGTCCGCCGGCGGCATCGTCATTCCGGATTCGGCCACCGAAAAACCGGTGAAAGGTGAAGTGTTGGCGGTGGGTGAAGGCAAGCCGCTGGATAACGGCAGCGTGCGCGCGCCGAAAGTCAAAGTGGGCGACAAGGTCCTGTTCGGCAAATACGCCGGCACCGAAATCAAACACGACGGCGTTGACATCCTGGTCGTCAAAGAAGACGACATCCTGGCCATCCTGGCCTAATCCCGAATTCACGAATTACTGAGGAACACAATCATGGCAGCAAAAGATATCCGCTTCGGCGAAGACGCGCGCGCGCGTATGGTCAAAGGCGTTAACGTTCTCGCCAATGCCGTCAAGGCCACCCTCGGCCCGAAAGGCCGCAATGTCGTACTCGACAAGAGCTTCGGCGCCCCGACGATCACCAAGGACGGCGTGTCCGTGGCCAAGGAAATCGAATTGGCCGACAAGTTTGAAAACATGGGCGCGCAGATGGTGAAGGAAGTCGCCACCAAGACCGCCGACATCGCCGGTGACGGCACCACCACCGCGACCGTGCTGGCCCAGGCGATGATCCGCGAAGGCATGAAAGCCGTCGCCGCCGGCATGAACCCGATGGACCTCAAGCGCGGCATGGACAAAGCCGTCGGCGCCGCCGTTGAGGAACTGAAGAAACTCAGCAAGCCCTGCGCCACCAGCAAGGAAATCGCCCAGGTCGGTTCGATCTCGGCCAACTCCGACCAGAACATCGGTGAACTGATCGCCAAAGCAATGGACAAGGTCGGCAAGGAAGGCGTGATCACCGTGGAAGAAGGTTCCGGTCTGGAAAACGAACTCGACGTGGTCGAGGGCATGCAGTTCGACCGCGGCTACCTGTCGCCTTACTTCGTCAACAACCAGCAGTCGATGTCGGCCGAACTGGATGATCCGTTCATCCTGCTGTACGACAAGAAAATCTCCAACGTGCGCGATCTGCTGCCGGTGCTGGAAGCCGTCGCCAAAGCCGGCAAGCCGCTGCTGATCGTGGCCGAAGAAGTGGAAGGCGAAGCCCTGGCCACGCTGGTGGTCAACACCATCCGCGGCATCGTCAAGGTCTGCGCCGTCAAAGCCCCGGGCTTCGGCGATCGCCGCAAGGCGATGCTGGAAGACATGGCCATCCTGACCGGCGGTACCGTGATTTCTGAGGAAGTCGGTCTATCGCTTGACAAGGCCACCATCAAGGATCTGGGCCGCGCCAAGAAAATCCAGGTCTCCAAGGAAAACACCACCATCATCGACGGTGCCGGCGAAGCCGAAGGCATTCAGGCCCGCGTCAAGCAGATCAAGGCCCAGGTCGAGGAAACCTCCTCCGACTACGACCGTGAAAAACTGCAGGAACGCGTGGCCAAGCTGGCCGGCGGCGTGGCGGTGATCAAAGTCGGTGCCGCGACCGAAGTGGAAATGAAGGAAAAGAAAGCTCGCGTCGAAGACGCCCTGCACGCCACCCGTGCCGCGGTCGAGGAAGGTATCGTTCCTGGCGGCGGCGTCGCCTTGATCCGTGCGCTGACCAACATCGGCACCCTGAAAGGCATCAACGACGACCAGAACGTCGGCATCGCCCTGGCCCTGCGCGCCATGGAAGCGCCGTTGCGTGAAATCGTCACCAACTGCGGCGAAGAGCCGTCGGTGGTGCTGAACAAGGTCAAGGAAGGCACCGGCAACTTCGGTTACAACGCCGCCAGCGGTGAATACGGCGACATGGTCGCCATGGGCATCCTGGATCCGACCAAAGTCACCCGCACCGCACTGCAGAACGCCAGTTCGATCGCCGGCCTGATGATCACCACCGAAGCGATGGTGGCCGAAGCGCCGAAGAAAGACGAGCCGATGATGCCGCAAGGCGGCATGGGCGGTATGGGCGGCATGGATTTCTGATCCGACCCTGCTGTCGTAAGCCAACGAAAACCCCCGCCTCCAAGCGGGGTTTTTCATTGCAACATTCTTCACATCAAGCTGTCATAGAATGCATCATTGCCTATCCGGAAACGCCATGCGTCTCATCTTGCTGCCCCTGTTGCTGTCCATCAGCGCCTCACCGGTCCTGTCGCAGGATGTTCCGGCCACGCCGCCCGTGGGGGCGGCCAATACCGTCGAGGTCAAAGGCGTCTTGCCCGGGCCCGGGTTCTGGCAGGCCAGCAAAGGCGGCAACACCGTCTGGATTCTGGCCTCGATCCGGCCGGTGCCCAAGGGTATGGAATGGGAAACCATCAAGCTCGAACGCCGTCTGGCTGAATCGCAGGCATTGATCGGCGGTCCGTCGGTGAAGCTCGACAGCAAGCTCGGCTTCTTCGCCAAGATCGGCCTGGTGCCGTCCTTGCTGAAAGCCCGCAAGAATCCTGATGGCCGCACGCTTCAGGAAATTTTGCCGCCGGAAACCTATCGGCGATGGCAGAACATGAAGCAAAAGTACATCGGCAACGACAAGGACATCGAAAGCTGGCGTCCGATTTTCGCCGCGCAGGAACTATACGAGAAGGCCATCCGCAAGGCCGGACTCAGCAACGAGGGCATTGTCTGGCCGGAAGCTAAGGATCTGGCCAAGAAGGTCGATGTGCCGGTCACGCGCCCGGTAATCACAGTGGATATCGGCGATCCTAAGAAATTCATCAAGGAGTTCAACAAGCGCGCACTCAGCGATGTCGCGTGTTTCGAGAAAACCCTGGACAGCATCGAACGCGATGTGCAGTTCATGGCCGAGCGCGGCCGGCTGTGGGCGGTCGGCGATATCGCCGGTTACCGGCGAATCGTACAGACCGATTTTTCCGGTGCCTGCATCGATGCCCTGGTCGGTTCCGGCATCGGCCAGAGTGCCGGTTTGGGTGATGTGCAGCAACGTGCACGGAGTGCCTGGCTGCAGGCGGTGGATGCCGCCGTGGCGAAGAACCGCTCCACCGTCGCGGTGGTCAATATCGCCGACTTGATTGCACCCGGCGGACTGCTTGACCGCCTGCAGGCCCGCGGTTATGTCATTACCGAACCGGTCTACGTACCGTAGGCATTGCCGCACAACTGCGTTAATCTATGGCAAACCCTATGAGGAAGCGCCGTGGTCCGCCAAGACGAACTGTTCAGTTCCCGCCTGATGGCGTTGGATGCGCGTACGGCCGCCGGTCTGCTCGACCTCGAGCATCCGAATCTGGCGGCTCAGCAGCTCGGCGATCTGCCACCGGCGCGGGCCATGGCCATCCTGCTGGCGCTCCCTGAAGATATCCGTGAATCGATCATGACCGCCTGCCCGACCGGGGCGGCCTGGTTGCGTGCCGAACACTATGCGCCCGGTACCGTGGGTAACCAGCTGGAAGAACCGGTTGCGGCATTCCGTAAAGGCACTTCGGTGGCGATGGCCGTCGATCTGCTGCGCGAATTGATGCCGCAGCGCGAATTGAACCAGGTCTATGTGGTCGATCCGGAAAACCGCCTGCTCGGCATCGTGGCCTTCCGCGAACTGCTGTTCGCCGAACGCGGCCAGACCCTGGACCAGATCATGCAACGTGAGCCCTGCAGTCTGCGCCCCGAATGGGCGTTGAACGATGCGCTGTCACGGCTGTCGCTGCAACCGCCGCTGACTTATCCGGTCTGTGACGGCGACAACGTCTTACTTGGCCAGGTGCATACGCACCGACTGCATCAGCAGCAGGCCTTCGAATTGTCGGGGCAGCCCGGGTATCTGGTTGGTGTGGATCACGATGAGCAGTGGGCCTCGCCGTGGTGGCGTAAATTCCAGTTCCGTCAGCCCTGGCTACAGATCCACCTATTCATGCTGTTCGTTGTCGGTGCCATCGTTGGACGCTTCCAGGACGACATCGCCAAGGCGACACTGCTCGCGATTTTCCTTCCGGTACTGGCGGGTCTGTGCCGCACCATCGGCGCACAATCCTTGGCCTGTACCTTGCGCGGGCTCAGTCTTTCCAATCCGGCCCGGCCGGTGAAACGCCAAGTGCTCAAGGAGACCTGGCTTGGTCTGGTCAACGGTGTATTGACCGGCCTTTTGGCCGGTGTCGGCATGTTCATCGTCGCCTCGCGGCATCCGGAGCAGGGCGATCCGACCCAGATGGCGGTGCTGGCGGCCGTCGCGATGGCGCTTAGCTGTATGGTTGCCGGACTGTTGGGTGCGGCCATGCCGCTGCTGCTGCGCAAGCTCGGCATCAATCCGGCTATGGCCGCCAATCTGGTGTTGTCGGGCTTGTCCGACATGATCTGTCTCGGACTGTTCCTGTCGATGGCGGTGGCGTTTGTCCTATAAGGCCTTGCCGCCGGTTCTGGCCGCACTGCTGGCCGATCACCCCCGCAATGCACCGCCACCCGAGGCACTCGCGCGTCTTGCCGGAGTGTCGGATTTTGCCGTCGAGGTATTGGTCCAGCAGCCCGGATTATTGGCGGGCCTAAATGAGCCACTGCAGTCCTTGCAACTTCGCGCTGATGCCGAGTCTGAGTGGCCGGTCCGGATCCGCCGCTGGCGGCGCGCACAATCGCTGAAATTGATCTGGCGCGATGTCGCCGGCATCGACAGCGTCGAGCAGACCTTGGCCGGCAGCACTTGGATCGCCGAGCAGGCCTTGCAGGCCGGGTTTACGGCGATTGATACCCTGTTGCGCCAGAGTCACGGCACGGTCCGGGACGAGCACGGGGCCGAACAGCATATGACCGTGCTCGGTCTCGGCAAGCTCGGCGGCGGCGAGCTGAACTTTTCGTCTGATGTCGATCTGGTGTATGCCTTCAGCGGACATGGCATGAGCGATGGCGCACGCCCGATTGCTGCCGAAACCTATTTCACCCGGCTCGGACAGCGCCTGGCCAATCTGCTTGATGAAGTCACTGCCGATGGCTTCAGCCATCGGGTCGATTTGCGTCTGCGTCCGTTCGGTGCCAGCGGCCGCCTGCTACTGTCGTTCAATGCCATGGAGCAGTACTTCCAGAGCGCGGGGCGTGACTGGGAGCGCTATGCCTGGCTGAAGGCACGTCCGGTTGCCGGCGATGCCGCCACCGGTTGGCGTCTGCTCGATATGCTGCGCCCGTTCGTCTACCGGCGCTATCTCGATTTCACCGCCATCGATGGCCTGCGCGACATGAAGGCGAAAATCGAAGCCGAGGTGCAGCGCCGCGACAAACACGATGATCTGAAGCTGGGCCCGGGCGGCATCCGTGAAATCGAATTCTATGTGCAGGCGCTGCAGATCATCTATGGCGGACGCCATAAGGAGCTGCAGGTAAGGAGCCTGCTGGAGGGATTGACGCGCCTTCGGGATGCCGGATTGATCGATCCGCAGGCGGCAGCCATCCTGCAGGAAGCCTATCTATTCCTCAGGCGTCTGGAAAACCGCGTGCAGATGCTGGCGGATGCTCAGGTTCACCGTATTCCGGAATCCCCCGAAGCCCGGCAACGTTTGGCGCAAGGACTGGACTATGTCGATATGCCGGCATTGCTTGTTGCCTTGGAACGGCATCGTGCAGCAGTCGAACACTTGTTTTCCGGATTGCTCGGCGGACCGGCCACGCAGGCGGCCGCTTCCCGCACCGATGATGATTTGCAGGCCATGGGTTTTGCCGACGCCGGCAAGCATGCCGAGCGTCTGACGGCCCTGTTCGACAGCGCCGCCGCGCAGGCTCTGGCGGATCGCTCCAAACAACGTCTGCAGCGCGTTGCATCGGCGCTGACGCTGGCCTGCAGCAGGTCGCGCCGCCCGGATGACTGTCTGGCCCATGCCATCAGCTTTCTGCAGGCCACCCTCCGGCGGAGCAGTTACATCGCCCTGCTCGACGAACAGCCGAATGCGCTTCAGCGCGTGGTGGATGTGTTCGATGAAAGCCTGTGGATGACGCAGCAATTGATCGAGCATCCCCTGTTGCTGGATGAGTTATTGGATAGCCGCATCATCGCGCGTGAATTCGATGCCGAAACACTGCCGGTGCAGATTGAGGCTCGGCTGGCCGGACACGCGGATGATGCCGAGGCCGCACTGCTTGCCTTGAACGAATCCAAACTGAGTCTTGGCTTCAAGATCGCCTACCATTTTCTCTTTCACGGCATGGCCGCCACCGAAGCCAGCCGGCTTTTGACCCAGCTCGCCGAGCAGATGCTGGTGCATTGCCAGCGGATTGCCGCCGCCGAACTTTTCCGGCAGCACGGCGCGGTTCCCGATTCAGCCTTCGCCGTAATCGGCTACGGCAGCCTGGGCGCTTCCGGGCTGTCGTTCAATTCGGACCTTGATCTGGTTTTTCTCAACCGGATGGGCCCGCTGCAGTCCAGTGACGGTGCCCGCAGTCTGGACGCATCCCGTTATTTTCTGCGTCAGGCCCAGAAACTTATCGCACTGCTGGATCTGACAACTCCCTCGGGCAGCCTGTACGAAGCCGACATCCGGTTGCGTCCGGACGGCGCCAAGGGCCTGTTGGTCAGCACGCTCGACAGTTTCGCAGCCTATCAGAAGCAGCGGGCCTGGGTCTGGGAGCTGCAGGCCCTGGTGCGCGCGCGCGCGGTTGCCGGCGATGCTTCGCTGATTTCGGCCTTCGAGGCCTTGCGTATGGATATTCTGTGCTCACCGCGTGATCAAGCGGCTTTGAATGGCGAAATCACCGCCATGCGCCAGCGCATGCGGGCTGAACTCGACCGTAGCCGCGCAGATGCTTTCGATCTCAAGCACGGTTTCGGCGGGCTGACCGACATCGAGTTTTTCCTGCAGGCCCTGGTGCTGGGCCATGCCGCAACAAACCCTGCGCTGGCGGCATGCCGGGACAGCAGTGCGCTCGTTGCGGCGTCGGCGCAGGTCGGGCTATTGACGGCCGACGAAGCTGAATTCCTGAGGGAGGGCATCGAAGTGCTGCAGGCCGAAAGCCTGCGCTGCCATCTGGCCATGCGTCCGCGCGTGGTCGCGCCCGCGTCGGCGCTTCAGGCGGTGCGGGATGCGGTCGGTACGATTCTGCGCGATCATGGCTACGACTTCGCGCCCAAGCAATAATCCCATAATCGGAACAATCTTTTGATTTGTTGCGCTTACCGCATCCGGGCATTTCCCGTACCATGAATGCCAATGTCAGTCATTTCGGCGCGCGGGTTGCCGGAGCCGTTTTTTTTTGGAGAAGCCATGAATACCGCTTTCAACGATGCCACGCTCGATCAGCTGTTCGGCAACGCACGCACGCACAATGTCTGGCGCGATACGCCGGTGCCTGATGTCCTGTTGCAGGCCATCTACGCGCAGGTCAAATGGGGCCCGACCGCCGCCAACAGCTGCCCGGCCCGTTTCGTGTTCGTGAAGTCGGACGTAGCGAAAGCCAAGCTCGCACCGGCCCTCGATGAGGGTAACCGGGCCAAGACTCTGCAGGCCCCGGTCAATGTCATCGTCGCCACCGATTTCGAATTCTACGAGCAGCTTCCGAAACTGTTTCCGCACACCGATGCGCGCAGCTGGTTCGCCGGCAGCCCGGCCAAGATCGAAAGCACCGCGGTACGCAATTGCAACCTGCAGGGTGGTTATTTCATCCTCGCGGCCCGTGCCATGGGTCTGGACTGCGGTCCGATGTCCGGCTTCAACAATGCCATGGTCGATGATGCCTTCTTCGCCGGCACCTCCTGGAAATCCAATTTCCTGATCAATCTCGGTTACGGCGACGAGACCCAGCTGTTCCCGCGCTCGCCGCGCCTTGATTTCAGCGAAGCCTGCCGGATTCTTTGATTCAACGACACCCCTCCGTTCACACCGCAAGGAAAATCCATGAAAAATTACGCTCTGCTCGCTCTCGCCGCCTTCGCATTTGCCGGCACCGCCGATGCCGCCAAATACGCCATCGATCCCGGTCACACCCAGGTCCAGTTCACCTACAGCCACTTCGGATTCTCCAACATCACCGGCCGTTTCGACCAGGTCAGCGGTGAATTCGAGCTGGATACCGCCGATCTGGCCAAGTCCAAGATCTCCGTCGAAATTCCAATCGCTTCGATTTCAACCGGCGTCGCCAAGCTCGACCAGCATCTTCAGGGCGCCGACTTCTTCGATACCGCCAAATACCCGACGGCCAGCTTCAAGAGCAAATCGGTGCATGTCGCCAGCGCGAAGGAACTGCATGTCAGCGGTGATCTGACCATTCATGGCGTCACCAAGCCGACCACGCTGACCGTGAAAGTCAACGGTATCGGCAACCATCCGATGAAGAAGATTCCGGCCGCCGGCTTCGATGCCAGCACCGTGATCAAGCGTTCCGATTTCGGCGTGGGTGCCTATGTGCCGGCGGTCAGCGACGAGGTCCGTATCAGCATCACGCTGGAAGCCACCGAAGCCAAGTAAGGTTTCGCCGCAAACGGCACTACAGGACCCGCTCCGGCGGGTTTTGTTTTGCTGATTGCCGCCCGAACGGGTAAAATGGCGTTCCATCCAGGAGTGCACCGCATGACCGCCAACGCCGCCAATACGCCGAAAGATACCGTGATCGAAGTGTCGCGCGCGCAACTGCCGCTGACCTGCCCGACTGCCGATATGGCGCTCTGGAACCAGCATCCGAAAGTGGTGATTCCGATCGAAGCCAATGGCAGCGCCAAATGCCCTTACTGCGGCGCGGAATACCGTCTGGCGGAGTGATTCAGTAAGGGCTCTGCCCGTCCGGCTGGCGCTTGAAGCGCGCATGCAGCCACAGATACTGCTCCGGACAACGCCGAATCATCGCTTCGAACAGCGCCATGATGCGCGCGGTGTCGGCGACCGGATCCTCGCCCGGGAAATCCTCGAGGATATTTCCGATTTCAATCTCATAAAGGCCGTCCGCCGTGCGCCAGTGGAACAGCGGCACCACCGCAGCACCGCTGAGTTTGGCCAGCTGATGGGTCGAGGTCAAACTCCAGGCCGGGTTGCCGAAAAAGGGAACAAATACGCTGTCGCCGCGACGTGTTTCCTGATCGGGTGCGAACCAGAGAGTACCGCCCGATTTCAGGTGGCGCAGTACGGCCCGCAATTCATCGCGTGTATACATGGCCGCTGTATAGGTGCGCCGGCCTTCGCTGACGCTCCATTCGAAGGCGGCCGAATCGAAAGGACGGTACATGCCCCCGATGGCCGCATGCTGCGCCAGAATCTTGACGCAGTACTCCAAAGTCATCAGATGCGCCGATACCAACAACACGCCTTTGCCGCGTGCCTGGGCGTCCTGAAGATGGTTCAGACCATGAATTGGTGTCACCACATCGACCGGACGCAGGTGGCCCCACCAACCGCGCGCGAATTCAAACAGCGAAAAGGCCATGGAATCGAAACTGTCGCGCCAGAGTTTGTCCTGCGCCGCTTTGCCCAGTTCGGGAAAACACAGACGGATGTTGGTTCGGGCGATATGGCCGCGTTCCCGCATGAGCGGGCGTATCAGCCGTGCCAACAGCCAGGCCAACGGCCGGTAACACGCCCAGGGCAGATGCGCGATCAGCCATCCGCAACCGATGCCGATCCAGGACGGCAGGTGCGCAAGCAGGGCGGGTCGGGCAGAGGGATGCGGCACGCGGAGTGTCCTGGGTTATGCTAATCCAAATGGCTTCCGTATCTTATCCCATCCTTCCGCGCCTGATATACGCCGTCCTGTGGTTGATGGCGTTTCCGGCCGTGATCATACTGCTGCTTTTCCGCAGTCTGGGGCAACCGGCCTATCGACGGCATCTGGGCGAGCGTTTCGCGCGCTATCCAATGGCCGCCAGCAAGCAGCCCCTGTGGTGCCATGCCGCCTCCATGGGCGAAGTACATGCTTTGAAACCGCTGCTGCTGGCGTTGCGCGCGGACTTCCCGGAATTGCCGCTGTTGGTTACCTGCCAGACTCCGGCCGGCCGTCAAGCCGCACAGGCTCTGGGATTACGCGCCTGCACCGTGGCCTATCTGCCCTTTGATCTGCGTTGGCTTGTGCGGCGATTCCTCGGTCACTTCCGGCCGTGCGCCGCGCTGATCGTGGAAACCGAAATCTGGCCGAACCTATTTCAGGCAACACATTCCGCCGGCATGCCCTTGCTGATGGTCAATGCCCGCATGACCGAACGTTCGCTGCGCCGTTACCGTCGTTTCGGCGGTGTTTTCCGCAGGGCATTGTCGGTGCCCGAAGCCATTTTGTGTCAAAGCGCTGAAGATGCCGCGCGTTTCGTTGCTGCCGGAGCGCTTGCAGACGTGGTTTCGGTTACCGGCAATCTGAAATGGGATCTGGTGCCGGATGAGACGGCACGGAATACCGGCATCCGGCGCCATGCATCATGGACGCATGCGCCGGTCTGGATGGCCGCGAGCACGCACCCGGAGGAAACGACGGCCGTGCTTACCACGCATCGTGCTGTGTTGGCACGCTGGCCGGCGGCGTTGCTGTTGTGGGCGCCGAGACATCCGGAGCGTTTCGCCGTCGCGGCAACGGCAGCCCAGGCGCAGGGCTTCCGGGTGCATCGACGAAGCCGCGAGGCGGAGCCGTCGTCGTCGGCCCAGATTTTCCTGATCGATACCCTCGGCGAACTGCGGGCGTTCATGCCGGGCATGGATCTGGTTTTCGTCGGGGGCAGTTTGCAGGCCATCGGTGGCCATAATGTCCTGGAACCGGCGGCGTCTGGCGTGCCGGTAGTGGTCGGTCCGCACACCGCCCATTTCGCGGACAGCATCCGTACGCTGAAGGACGCCGGCGGTCTGCTTGAGGTCGTGGATGCCAAGGCCTTGCAGTCTGCCGTCTTGGATCTTCTGGGGGATGATTCCTGTCGAAATGCCATGGCGGCGGCAAATCTGGCCTGCGTGGCAGGCAATCGTGGGGCCGTGCAAAAAACAAAGGCACGGGTTTCCCCGTGCCTCGGCACTTCCGGCTGATCGGCCGGTATTACTTCAACTTGGCCTCGGCGTCTTCGGTCAGGAAGCGATTGACCGTTTCCACGTCCGCGAGCTCCAAGGTGCCGGCGGCTTGCTTCAGACGCAGGGTGTTGACCAGATAGTTGTGGCGCGCACGCGAATATTCGCGGGCGGCGGTGAACAGCTGCTGTTGTGCCAAGAGCACGTCGACGATGGTGCGCGTGCCGACTTCGAGACCGACTTCGCCGGCTTCCAATGCGGATTTGGCGGACACCACCGCCAGTCGACGGGCTTCCACTTCGGCCAGGCCGGATTCCAGATTACGGTCGGCATTGCGGACCTGACGGGCGATCTGGCGCTTGGTCTGTTCCAGTTGCTCTGCCGCGATGTCACGGGTGGAAACGGCCTGGCGCACCCGTGATTGGGTGGCGCCGCCGGTAAAGATCGGCACCACCAGCGACAGGTTGACGCCGGTCGAGGTCGAATCCTTGGCCGAGAACGGACCGGTGTTGCCGTCTTTCAGGGTGTTGTCGCTCCAGCTGGCGTTGGCATCGAGATAGGGCAGGTGGCCCGAGCGCGCCAGACGCACATCATCTTCGGCGGCTTTCAGGGCGTTTTCGCGGGCAATCACATTGGGATTGTTGGCCAAGGCATCGTTGACCAGTTCTTCGGTGGCCTTGCGCGATTCGCCGACCGGCTGAAAGTCGTTCGGCAGGCCCTTGATGCGCGATTCCGGAAGCGGACCGGTAATTTCAAGCAGGGCTTCGCGCGCATCGATCAGTACATTGCCGGCCAGAATGGTATTGGCGCGCGAGGAATCATAACGGGCACGGGCTTCATGCACGTCGGTGATCGGCGCAAGACCGACTTCAAGGCGTGTTTCGGCCTGATCCAGCTGGCGTTTCACGGCACGTTCTTCGGCACGCGATGCGGCCAGGCTGTCGATGGCGGTGAGCACGTTGAAGTAGGCTTCCGAAACACGGATGATCAGGCTGTCATTGGCCGAATCCAGTTCCGAATCCGATTGCAGTGCGCGCGCCTTGCTGCCTGAAAGCCGGGCGTAGTTGCCGTAGTTGTAAATGCTCTGGCTCAGGCTGGCACTGTTCTGCTGCTGGGTGCTTGAACTGCTGAAGGTGGTGTTGTTGTTCAGCGTACCGTCGCTATCGCTTTTGTTCAGGCCCACGCGGCCGTTGATCTGCGGCAGCAGGTTAGAGCGCGACTGCACCACGCCTTCTTTGGAGATGGCGTTCTGCGATTCGCTGATGGCCAGCGTCGGATCGCTTTGACGGGCCTGTGTGTAGGATTGGACCAGATCAACAGCGAAGGCTGGCGAACTGCTCAGTGCCAGCGCGGTGGCTAAGGCCAGGGGGGTCGCTTTGAAACGCATGCGGAATTCCTTCATCAAAGGGAAAAGCGGTCGACCGGCTGGGCGCCGACGAGGTAGGGGATATCGGTTTCGAACAGGCTTTCGGTATCGAAGCCCTGTGCGCTGCGGGTCAGGCATACCGCTTCCTGTGCCGGTGACTGGCCGTGGATGATGAACAGGCGGCCGCCGGGACGTAGCCAGTCCAGAAACACCTGCGGCACATCGGTGACGGCGCCGGTGACCGCGATGGCATCGAACTGCTGATCCGGATTGAAGGCCAATGCATCGGCCTGTTCGTAACGGACATTGTTCAGATCAAGTGCGGCCAATCGGTTTTTGGCGTTGGCAATGAAATCGGCATGCAGGTCGACGGTGACCAGCGAACGACACAGGCTGGCCAGGCAGGCCGTGATGAAACCGGTGCCCGTGCCGATTTCCAGCACCTCGTCATTCGGTTGCAGCTTCAGGCCCTGCAGCATGCGGCCTTCCAGCACCGGCTTGAACATCGTTTCGCCATGGCCAATCGGCAGCTCGGTATCTGCAAAGGCGAGGTCACGGTAGGCCGCCGGCACGAAATTCTCGCGCGGAACCGCCGACATCGCGGCCAGCACCTGCAGATCGACGATGTCCCAGGGGCGGACCTGTTGTTCGATCATGGCGTGGCGGGCGTGCTCAACATTCATCGTCATTGCGTTCATCCTCCGGCAATAGCGCCTATTGTAAGGCTTTTGCCTGTGTGCAGAAAGTGATTATCCCCGTTCGCGCCGGGTTGAAAACGTGCCAAAAGTCATCTTGTCAGGCCGTCTGCGGGCGATAGGCGCGCAGGAACAGGGAAACGACTTCCCGTACGTGTTTTTCGCGTTCGGCTTTGGCCGGCGGCGGACATAGACCCATCATCACCCGCATGTAGACCAGACCCTTGAGCAGACAGAAAAAATGTTCGGCGGCCAGACGTGGTTCCGCAATCAGCAATGCGCCGCTGCGTGAGGCCTGTTCAAGGAAGCTGCGCATTTCGGAGAGCATGCGTGCCGGGCCGGCGTTGAAAAACAGACCGGCGTGGTCGCCATCGGCGCCCGATTGCTGGATGATCATCCGGTGCAGCGTCAGTGCCTTTTCGTCCATGATCAGGTCAAGGAAGCCATTGCCGATGGCGCGCAGGGCCTGCTCCAGATCGAGGCCGGGCGCGGGCTTGAAGCTGCTGGCCGGAAGTTGCTGCTCGCAGCAGTCGCACACCGTTTGCGTGTAAAGATCTTCTTTGTCCACGAAATGGCTGTAGAGAGTCAGTTTCGAAACATTTGCTTTTTCGGCGATATCCATCATGCTGACGCCGGAAAAGCCTTTGGCCGGAAACAGTTCGGCTGCCGCCTGCAAAATGGCTTGGCGTTTTTCCGGGTTTTTCGGCCGGCCGAGTTTTTGGGGATTTCGCAGATTCATCACATTAGTGTACCAATTAGTACAATATAATGATAGTATACCAATTAGTACAATAATTCGGACAGCACCATGCGCCACCAATCCCTTCGCCGTTTTGGCTTTGCCACCACCCTGTTGCTGACCCTGAGCGCCTGTTCCCGCGGCCCGGAGCCCGATTCCCGGCGCTTGGTGCTGGTGACCCAGGCGCAACCCAGCGGCACGGCATCCCAGGTCTTTGCCGGCGAAGTCCGTGCCCGCGAGGAAGTCAATCTGTCGTTCCGCGTGGCCGGTAAAATCGCTACCCGTTATGTGGATGCCGGCGCCGGTGTGCAGACCGGTCAGATTCTGGCGCGTTTGGATGACAGTGACCTTGCGCTGCAAAGCGAGGCCGCCGATGCCTCGGTGCAGGCCCTGCGCGCTGACCGTGATCTGGCGGCGACCGAGTTGGCCCGCTACCGCGAGCTGGTCGGCAAGCAGCTGGTGTCGCAATCCCTTTTCGACAGCAAGAAAGCCCAGGCCCAGGCGGCGCAGTCGCGTTACCAACAGGCGGTCGCACAATCCAAGGTCAACAGCAACCAGACCGGCTATGCCGTGATCCGTGCACCGGTCAGCGGTGTCATCAGCCAGCGTCTGGCCGAAGCCGGGCAGGTGGTTTCCGCCGGCCAGCCGGTGTTCACGTTCGCCGCCGACGGCGCTCGCGATGTCGCCATCACCGTTGCCGAACAGCATCTGCCGAATCTGCGTGCAGGGCAGCCGGTGAAAGTGGAGTTATGGACACAGCAAGGTGAGGTTTACGACGGTAAAATCCGTGAAATCGGTGCTTCGGCCGATGCCTTGACCCGCACCTATGCCGTGCGGGTGGCCTTCGATGATGCCGCAGCGGTGACCCAGCTCGGCCAGAGCGCGCGGGTGTACATGGCGGAAAGCGGTAATCAGGGCCTCTCGGTGCCCTTGTCGGCCTTGACTGAAAGCAATGGCAAGCCGGCGGTTTGGGTCATCGGTCGTGATGGTCGCCTGCAGAAACGTGGCGTCGCCGTCCGCCGTTACGGGGCGCGAAGCGCCCAAATCTCCGCCGGTCTGGCCCAGAACGAGTGGATCGTACAGGCTGGCGTGCATCTGTTGCGCGACGGTGAAAGCGTGCGCGCGGTCGATGTCGACAATCGGCCGGTACCGATGGGCGGTGCCGCCAAGGCGGCGCGATGAGCGTCAATCTTTCCGCCTGGGCAATCAAGAACCGCACCTTGGTGCGATACGCCATGCTGGTGCTGGCGCTGGTTGGTATCTTCAGTTACCAGAAACTCGGCCAGTCGGAAGATCCGCCGTTTACCTTCAGAGTTATGGTGGTGCAAACATACTGGCCGGGTGCGACGGCGGCCGAGGTCAGCCAACAAGTCACCGACCGCATCGAGAAAAAATTGCTGGAAACCGGACAGTACGAATTCCTGAGGTCCTATTCCAAACCCGGCGAGTCGATGTTGATGTTCATGGCCAAAGAATCCATCAGATCCGATGATGTCCCCGAACTCTGGTACCAGGTGCGCAAGAAGGTCGGAGACATCCGGCATACCCTGCCTCAGGGCGTGCAGGGCCCGTTTTTCAATGACGAATTCGGCGACACCTTCGGCAACATCTATGCGCTCAGCGGCGACGGTTTCGATTACGCGACGCTCAAAAACTACGCCGAGCGCATCGAGCTCGAACTGCACCGTGTTCCGGATGTGGCGAAGGTTGAACTAGTCGGTCTGCAGAACGAAAAAATCTGGATCAATCTGTCCAATACCAAACTGGCCACGCTCGGCCTGTCGATGTATCAGGTACAGCAGGCCATTGACGCCCAGAATGCGGTCAACAGCAGCAGTTTCTTCGAAACCGAGACCGACCGGGTACAATTGCGCGTGAGCGGCGGATTCCAGTCCATCGATGAAATCCGCAATTTCCCGGTACGCGCCAACGGCCGCAATTTCCGGCTCGGCGAAATCGCCGAGGTGTCGCGCGGCTTCGCCGATCCGGCTGCACCGAAAATGCGTTTCCTAGGCAAGCCAGGCATCGGCATTGCGGTGTCGATGCGCAAGGGTGGCGACATCATCGCACTCGGCGAACAGCTGGAAACGGAATTCCAACGCCTTCAGAAAACCCTTCCTTCCGGTATCTTGCTCGAGAAGGTGTCCGACCAGCCCGCGGTTGTCAAGCATTCAGTCCGTGAATTCGTCCGCGTCCTAGCCGAGGCGGTCATTATCGTGCTATTGGTCAGCTTCTTCTCGCTCGGCAAGCGTCCGGGCCTGGTGGTGGCTTTGTCGATTCCGCTGGTGCTGGCGATGACCTTCGCCACTATGTATTACTTCGGCATCGGCTTGCACAAGATTTCACTCGGTGCACTGATTCTCGCGCTCGGGCTGTTGGTCGATGATGCCATCATTGCCGTCGAAATGATGGCCATCAAGATGGAGCAGGGTTTCGACCGGCTTTCGGCGGCGTCGTTCGCCTACACCAGCACCGCCTTCCCGATGTTGACCGGTACCTTAATCACCGCTGCCGGGTTCCTGCCGATCGCCACCGCCAATTCCTCGACCGGGGAATACACGCGCTCGATTTTCCAGGTGGTTACCATTGCCTTGTTGCTGAGCTGGATTGTTGCGGTCATCTTCATTCCCTTCCTGGGCTACCGGCTGCTACCGGATGCGCATAAGGCGGATACGCCATCGGAACGCAAACCGTCCCGGTTCAAGGAACGTATTTCGCATCTGCTTCCCGCACGGGCACAGGCTTGGTTGGCGGAGTCCGGCGCCACGCATCAAGATCCCTATGGGACACCGTTTTACCACCAACTCAAACAGTGGGTCGGCTGGTGTCTGCAGCACCGGCGCGCGGTGATTCTGGGTACCATCGCCGCCTTCGTGGCTTCGGTGCTGCTGTTCCGGTTCATTCCGCAGCAGTTCTTTCCGTCCTCCACAAGACTCGAACTGATGGTCGATGTGGAACTGGCCGAAGGCGCTTCGCTGAAGGATACCCAGCGCATTACCGAGCGGTTGGAGCGCGAACTGGCCAAGCGTAAGGATCTGGTGAACTACGTCAGCCATATCGGCGCCAGTTCGCCACGTTTCTATCTGCCGCTCGACCAGAAGCTGCCTCAGGCCAACTTCGCCCAGTTCGTCATTCTGACCAAGGACATCGAATCGCGCGAGCGGACACGGACCTGGCTGATCCAGCTCATGCATGAAAAATTCCCGACCGTACAGACCCGGGTATGGCGCCTTGAAAACGGCCCTCCGGTCGGCTATCCGATCCAGTTCCGTATTTCCGGAGAACACATCGACGAAGTCAAGCGTCTTGCCCGTTCCGTAGCCGATAAGGTGCGCGCCAATCCGCATATCGCCAATGTCAACCTGGACTGGGACGAGCCCAGCAAAATCGTGCGTCTGAACATCGACCAGGACCGCGCACGCGCGCTCGGCATCACCTCCACGCATTTGGCGGCATTCCTGCGCGGTTCGCTTTCAGGCACTACGGTCAGTACCTACCGCGAGGGCAATGAGCTGATCGAAATCCTGCTGCGCGGTCCGGACAACGAACGCGCCAACCTCGATCTGCTCGATAGCCTGTCGGTACCGGTTGACTCCGGCGCCAGCGTTCCGCTGTCACAGATCGCCACGCTCGAGTACACCATGGAAGACGGCATCATCTGGCACCGTAACCGGCTGCCAACCATTACCGTGCGTGCCGACATTTACGATGAGACCGCACCGCCGACGGTGACCGCGCAGATCCTGCCGGAACTGGAAAGTATCCGTGCCGCGCTGCCGAACGGTTATCTGCTGGAGACCGGCGGCACCGTGGAGGACTCCGACCGCGGCTCGAAATCGGTTGCCGCCGGCATGCCGTTGTTCCTGCTGGTGGTGATGACCCTGCTGATGCTGCAGCTGAAAAGCTTCCGGCGTGCGTTCATGGTGCTGCTGACCGCACCACTGGGCCTTATCGGGGTGACCGCTTTCCTGCTGATTTTTCGCGTGCCGTTCGGCTTCGTCGCCATGCTCGGCACCATCGCGCTGTCCGGCATGATCATGCGCAACTCGGTCATCCTGGTCGATCAGATCGATCACGACATCCGCGCCGGAAGCGCGCCGTATGCCGCCATCATCGATGCCACCGTGCGCCGTTTCCGGCCGATTGTGCTCACCGCACTGGCGGCGGTTCTGGCGATGATTCCGCTGTCGCGCAGCGTGTTCTTCGGGCCGATGGCGGTGGCCATCATGGGCGGACTGATCGTGGCCACCCTGTTGACCATATTTTTCCTGCCGGCACTTTATGCCGCCTGGTTCAAAGTCGAACGCGATACGCCGGCGCAGTCGGTGCATTGACGGCGCGGAGACCAGACGATGCAGAACATCGAAATTGCGGTAGGTAAGGATGATCGCCTGATCGGGCATCTGTTTCCGGCTGAACCGGCCTG